>NZ_JBSIUU010000044.1:0-7516 GCF_053654535.1 Helicobacter sp. T3_23-1056
CCTTTCTATCCATTCTTTATCGCTAAGATTTTTTATAGAAGGCTCGTTATTTTTGTTAGGATAAATTTCTAACACTTTGACGCTCAAATGGCAAGTTTCACTCCAAGTTTTGTCGCAAGATTCGCTATTAGATTTGCCATAAACAAATACGATTAAGGGCAATACGATAAATATGACTAATTTTTTCACTCAAGTTCCTTTATGATGTATTTCCACAGCTCTACCGCTTCAGTTTTGTTTTTTGCTCCTGTCATACCATGTGCATATATGTGGTTTTTGGAAATATTAAAAACATTTTGTAGTATTTTAACTAAATTCAATGTTGCGTCTTTTTGTAAATCATTTGGAGGTTCATATATCCCACTTTTAGCATCTCCAACAACTTCGATGCCGATTGATTCTTGATTTAACGGGTATCTATCACTATATGGCTTATTCTTTTCTATACTATCAATTTTTACTTTTCTTTGATTATTTGTAATACTTTTATCCACTACAATATCATAAATTACTTTTCTATCTTGCTTTGAACAAGTTTTTTCATTATAGCATTTAGATTGTAATTCTCCAATATGCCAAGTATATTGCTTTAAACTAGCACACTGATATATATTACCATTTGTATCTATAAGAAAATGTGTTCCAACAGCATTGTTTTTGCTATATGAATGCAATGTTGAGATGATGTTGTCGGCAGCAGTTCTATGCAATGTAATATCTGTAAAATTTATAATTGCTACATTTTTTAAGTCATTAATTTTTGGTTGCCCAATATTCATTGATATAACATTTCTTATATCAAACTTTTTATATGTTTTATTATCTGTATTTAAAACTGTAGCAATTTTGTTTTCTATTCTATCCACCCCGTCTATTTCCCAATGCAAATATCCTTCATCGTCTATGTAGTGCTTATTTTCATTATTGCAAGACATATTTGCTTTCTCTGCCTTATCAAATTCATTTTTTACTATCACCATAATATGATTTGTTGCGTTAGGCATTTTTCCAAATGTTTGTTTAAAATTTTTATCATTAAATGTATTTTGCAATGCTTTTATGATAGAAATACCTCTCACGAGTCGATTATTTCCACCTATTTTTTCTTCTAATAATAAACAACCCGTTGAGTTTTGAGGATATTGCCCACTATGAATCAAAATCTCCCTACCTTGCGATAAATAATCATTATATAATTTTAACACATTATTTTTATAGCTTGAGCTTGAAGTGTGCCAAGCTACGCTATATCTACCCTCTGGGATTCGTAGCTCTAGATTTGGCGTAATACAATCAGGTCCGCTTCGCTCTAGCACATAGGCTTTGCTTGTTTTATTTTTATTGCTATTTTCAAACTCCCATTTATTACCATCTATATACATACTAAATTCTGCTTTGGTGGATTGCGTGGTTTGTGATACGCGCTTTATATGTATTATGATTCGTTTTTTATACATTATCTTTAGTGGGATTGCTAAATCCGTGCTGATATTTTTTATAGATTCCATAAAATCTAAAAAATTATCGCCCAAATTGATATTGCCATTTTCTAGCGAAAATTTTACATTGTTGATTGTTCCAACTGCTTTATTGCATTCTTGCGTTTCATAAATATACAATGAAATCGCGTTGGGATTGTTATCTAGTTTGACAAAAAAAATACCCTCTTTAATAACTTGGTTGTTTTTTTGAAAAGCTGTATCATAGTAAAAATATTGATTAGTAATGTGCTTAATGTGTAATCTATCTTGCATTTGCGTGTCGCTAGTAGCCTTACCGCTTCTTGCGCCCCATATACAAGGTTTATTTTTATGATAAAACAATCTTTCATTTTCGTAAAGAGTTAGATGTTCTCCATCAAACAACAAAGAAAATCTATTTTGGACAACTTTAAGTTCAACGCAATAGATTCGCTCCACTCTTTCTTTTGTGCCAGTTGTTTTATTTGTGTTTATATTGATAGTATTTGCATACATTACTCCATCTACATCGCCTATGTAGGCAAAAATGCGGATTCTTTTAGCGTTTTTTCTTTCATTTGGTTTAAGCATTGAAAGATTGAAATAAATATTTGTCCCTTGTTGCTCGGTTATAAATTGAAGATTTTTAGCTACTTGTTTCACATTTAGTCGCACCTGTATATCGCTATTTAACACTTGATAATACCACTGAATTTTATCTAAATCTTGCAGTGCGATTTTTTTATCTTCCGCAAGATTTCTTTGATAATAAGTTGTTTTGTTTTTGTCTGTAGATTCTTGCTTATCACCATTTTCATTTTTATCAAAATCATATAAAAAAGCTTGGATTCGCAGTGTTTGCTTTTCATCAATGCTCCAAACTTCATCTTGCCATTCATCTACAAAAGATTCAAAAGAATTATCCATAGTTATTGGTTCATTGTTTGTTTTGTAGGCTTTCAATACACCTATAATAGCACTTCCCTGTTGCTTTTTGTTAAAATAAAGTATGGCAGGGCATTTTTGATAATTATTAGGTGTTAGAATCTTATTTGTAATATGTCTAGTTATTCTTTGTTTTGAATCTACCTCTTTTGACAAATAATATGGACTTTTATTGTAGTCATTGTCATTTATGAGCGTAACACTAAAAAAGTCTCCCCTCTCATTTTGTGGAATCTCAAATACAACTTCACCATTTGCAGTAGTGATTTTAGATTTATAGCATTTTTTAGAATCTATATTTGTTATTTGAATCTCTTTGTTTTTTAGGGGGATTAGCAAATCATAATCTTTGATTATGAGTTTAAAGGGGAATGTATTGTTATTTGTGTGGGGATTTGGGGATTGTGATATGCCATAATTTATAAAAGCGTCTGTTTTTATTTGTCCGCTATCAGCTATATAAATGGCATTATTTACTGTAGCATTATTTGTACCAATCACATTGTTTATGAAAGATTGTTGCCATTGATATATGGCTCTATTGATGGCTTCAATTATGACCTGAAATGGTTTTTTAAGAAAATCTATAATTCCATCGCTATAAATTTCATCTATTGTTTCATAGATAATGGTCGTAATCTTTTTCCTTTGGTTTTGTGTTATATTTTTTGTAAAAACTCCAGCAGTAGCACAAATAACGCCATTTTTGATGGTAACAAAGCATACGATATATATGCCATTCTCTAAAGCATCGCCACTAATATCTGTCATAAATTCTATATACGCCTCTCTTGCACCTTTTTTGTCTAATGAGTCTTGAAATTTAAATTCTTTGTTAATCAAATCTGCGCTTGTTATATATTTACCTAATCTTTGTTTTATTTGTTTTTCATAATCTACCCCATCAGATAATGCTTCTATGCTGATTTTTACACCATCTAATGTTTTTTCAATAGCATTGATTTGGGCTTCTCTTGCCTTAATAATTTGCTCTTTTTGCGATTCGTCCATTTTAATTTCCTAAATTATCTCAATGTTTCAAGTAGTGGATTTGAAAATGTTGCTTTTGTGATAGTGCATTTTTTATTTTTTTGCTCATATTCATTTATTTTATCACTAGCTTTTTTGCTTAATGTAAAAAACACTTCATAAATAATTTTATGTGATTTGGAGTATGTGGCATACTTTTCATCTGTTATATTGCCGTTTATAACTATTGCAGAATAAAAAATAGCGTTATTAAATAGCATATCCATAGATTCGCATATTTTGCTATATCGCATAAAAGCCTCTAGTCTATAAATGCCATATAAGGTATATAAAAAAGCCATTTTTGTATTGATTGCATTAGAAAGGCTATCGTTACATTCCTCCCCTCGATATTTTGCTATATCAATTCCTTTTCGTTTAGCAACCTGCATAGGATATATGCCACTTAAACCCTTGCTTCTTATGGCGCATATATCATTTTGATAATTTACATTTTCTAGTGCTTTTTCAATATTTCCTATGGAATCTAAATTTTCACTCTTAGCTATATTGTTTGCTTCTTGTAGTTGCGCTTGTAAAGATTCATCGCTCAAAATAGCGACTTTATACAAACTATTATAGAAAACTATTGGATTATAAAACTCTGCTTTATATAGTCCCAGAAGAAATGGCTGTGTGTTTATAGCTTCTTGTGAATAAAGATAACAAAATGGTAAAGCTATGCAATAAAATAATTTGTTTATGATTCGCCTAATCATTGTAAATCCTTTGCAAAAAAATAATGCAATTTGGGCTTCTCTTGCTTTAATTTTTTATTGTTTTTATGGTTTGCCCATAATTTAATTTAACCTTCGCATATAGTTGTGCTATTCTAGTATAAATATAATTAAAATTAGCTTTGCTTATATCTATCGCATTTTTATTTTTTGATTGATTTTATCTAAATTTTTTTGCATACATTTAGCACTATTGGTCGGTATATCCTGCTGTGCGTCTTTGCTGACATAATACCCCTAATAAAGCACGGCAAAAACTCTTTATTTTTATAGACAATATTTTACTCCAATCTTAAATCTAGTTTTTGCATCATTTCTTTGTTCCAGCCTTTTGGTGGGTTTGTGATGCTAGGGTAGATTCTAGGGAAAAATTCGATATATACGCTTTTGTTATCGCTTAATTCAAAATAGTATTTGCCTAGTGGGGAGGGTGTGATTTTGCTTGCTTGGTCTATTTGGGTTTCAGTCATATCATATATTTCATATTCGTCCATTTGGCTTATTGGTTGGTTTGGGGAGGTAAATTGTAGTTTTATGCTTTTGTCTTTATCTATGAGGCGAGTTATCCCTCCGTTATTGCCAAAAAAAGTTTTGCTTACCTCATATCCGTTATGACGTATGGTGTTAAAAATTATTCGATTTTGTATAAAATGAACATATTGCTTATAAGCCCCCGCGTTAAAAAGTAGGTTATTTTCATCACAAAAAGACGCAGAAAAACTTACGATAAAATTTTTAAGACTTAAGACAAAATACCAAAAAAACAACTCATCATATAATAAGATTTTATGATTTGGTTGGTTGGTTTTGGATAGAAAATCTAGCACTATTAAGTCAATCGTATTATTGCGGATAATCTCGCAAGTATCGATATATCGCTTTATCATAGATTCTGGTAAAATCCCTTTTTGTGCTAGATTTTCAAAAAGATTATTATGCAAATAATATGCGTTGATTCCATTATTTTTGTTTATAGATTCTATGTAGTTTGCGATAAATTCTGTGTTTTTATTATGCAATTCTGTGAAATATGAGATGATTTGCTCTTTTGTTAAGATGATATTATCTTTGTGTCTAAAGTAGTGGATTTTTAAATATTTGTGGTTTTCATCTTGATATTTTTGATATTCATAAAAATCATTATCAACGCTTGGTCTTGGCAAGATAGGAAAATTACCAAATGAAGTTTTTGGCGTTTGTATAGTTGGCTTTGGTCGCAATGGTGCATTTTTATTGATTTCATTTAGCCAAAATATATTTAGCCCTTCAAAGCTAGAATCTGTGAGATTTGAGGGGATAAATTTGGGGGCTAAGATACCTTTTTTATTTTTTTCAAAAATGATTTTACCAAGATAAAGCGTGGCGGTAAAATCTTTGAAACTTGAAGGTGAAATAAAAACTCTGTTTCCAAATTTTATGTATTTATTAGATAGAGGTTGTTTTTCATAATAAAATGCTCTCAAATCGTCTATCCTATCATCAATGGCTAAAATATTTGTCTCAACGCCAACATAAATAGTATTATATTTTACAGATTCAAACTCTATTTGTTCATGCATAGATGGTCCATTATCAATTTCTTGCAACAAATTTATGTCTGGGACAAATATCATATTACATCCTATTTTATGTTTAATTTTGAAATAGCTGCGTTTGCCACATATCTTGCATCGCGCTCATTGGGACAAATCTCATATAAAGTTTGAGATTCTCCAATATAACAATTTACTTTAGAGTATTCTTTATCGACACACAATTTTTGATAGGCATAGAAAATGCTATCATCACCAAGATTTAGTGAATATATTAAATATCGCACACATATATTATTGTATTTTGTTTTTGTCAAAACCTCTCGTATGTATAAATGCCTACATTCGTGTATTATAGTTCCTATAAGCCTGCTAGATTGATAAGTCGATGTGTTGTATGGATTTTGATTGTATTTTTTGTTTGTGTTTATAAGCAAGTTTTTATCGATTTTTAATAAATGTCCTTTTTCGTCATCATAAAAAACAGCTCCTCTAAAATTAAATGGCTTTATATCGATATCCAAAAGTTTTAATCCAAACAAATGACATATTTGTATTATCAAATCTTTTACAAATTTTTCTCTTTCATCGTAAAAATCTGTCCCGTTAATCTTGCTTTTTTTATCATTTAATTGAGAACTAAATAAACTATATCCATCAAACAAAGGATTACTATAAGCATCCATAAATTTAATTTCTTTCAAAATTTTACTCTCATAAGTTCCATTTTCAAACACCTCCACAACCTTATCTATAAAATTTTGTCTATCTTGTTGATATGCTCCATTTACTCCCTCTACACTACTTACAAACTTATCATTCCCCAAATCAAATCTATAATAAATATAAGCAATCTTTCCTGCTATTCTAGGGTATGTTTTACAATAGTCTAAAATATAATTATGTTTTATTTCACCATTTGCATCTGGTTTATATCTATTTTTGTTTCTTTCATAAAAAGGCGCAAGTTTTTCGGAATAAGTCGCTCTCAAAAACTCTACTGCTTGTTTTAAAGTATAGATATTGTGAGCTGTGTTTGATTTTGTGTTTTCATTACCTCTACTAGATTCTCTCACATTATCATCATTTCCTATACCTACTTCAAAGTTTAGATTAAATTTTAGTTGTGCAGTATTGTTATCAAAGTGCTTTATGCTTGAGGCATAAATAATATATGTAAAATCTACATAGCCTTTTTGTCTTAATAAATCTATTTCTTTAGGTGTAGATAAATAAAAGGCTTGTATATATTGTCCTATGATAAATGTTTGTCTTGATTCGTGTGGCATAATTTCAAAGTTTTTATCGTTAGGTTTTCTTGCATAGAGTTCTTCTCTCCAATAAATTGTGTTTAATGCTCCAGCATCATTTATCGTATCGTTTTGTTGTTGTATTGCTTCTAGCCTGATATAAGTCCCTGCCGCAAATGGAGCTTTTATATCTACAAAAACACTACTATTATGTCCTTGAATCTTAATGCTTTTAATGAGATTTGGTTTGTAATCAACAATACATTTTATATTTTGTGTATCTTTTGAAAAAATAAACTTTGCTATATTATCTTTTAGACAAATGTTTTTGTTTGTCATTTCTGTTTTGCAGTTAATTGCCTCGCAATATTTTTTGCTACATTCTTTATCACTATAAATATTTAACGATAAATCTATATTAGATTGCGTGGAGTCAGTATTGTTGGTGTGATTAGCATTTGTGTTGTTTGAATCATTTGACTTGTTATTGCTAGAGTTAGGCTTATTTAAATCATTTGAATTATCGATAGTATTAGTATTGTTAGAATGATTGGATTTGCTAG
>NZ_JBSIUU010000045.1:0-7513 GCF_053654535.1 Helicobacter sp. T3_23-1056
AAAAGCAGAATCAGCACTTACAATAACGGCGGTAGAATCTAGAGAAACCCACCCCCTAGCCCTCTCCGCAAGGGAGGGGGAACAAATAAAGAAAAAATCCACCTCGCGCTAAGGGAGGTGGAAATAACGCTGTCATTGCGTGCGAGTGAAACGAGCGTGGCAATCCACTCTGCGATAAAAACAAAATAGATTGCCACGCATTAGATTTTGCAAAAACGCAAAATCTAATCGCTCGCAATGACGGAAGCAGAATCATTGCTTACAATGGTATTGCTTGCGATGGCATTAAAAAGTTTTTGCGCGAGAGTTACTCTCTCTCGTTGTTGGCAACGCTAGAAGCAAATGCAGGATTTGCAAAAACCATACTCCAAATGCCAAACAAAAATAACGCGCCGTATTTTAATACCCCATCTTTGCAGTCTTGCAAATATCGATAGTTAGATTTTTTCATCTCTTCCATTTCAAACCCCTTTTTGCGCAATCTTTACAAAATCTTTTAACACATTTTGGATTCTTGCAAATATGATTTTCTCATTATGTCTAGTATTTTAAGAAAATAAGATTCACAAGCAAAATGTAAAAAATAAATGCAACTATAAACAAAATAAACTTAAAATTTGCTTTTGTGAAAAAGGAATAAAATCAAAACATAAACAAGAAAATATAAACATAAATAAAAATGGAGAAAAGCAAAAGAAAAAAAACATAAAATATGAAAAACATTTAAAAAATAAACATAAATATAAAAAAACAAAACATAAAACGCAGAACGCAGAACAAAAACAACAAAAAGTAAGACAAAAATAGTCAAAAATATTTTAAGTAAAATTTAAGATTTGTTTTGTGTTAGATTTTTTGCGATATATTTTTGGCTTTTAGATTTTGGCGTAGCGATAAAAGCTAAGGCGATACAAAACGCATAAACACTAAAAACGCCCACAAAAAGCCATCGCCTCGTAAAAAATCCAAAAAACATAAAATCAAAAAAACCTACACAAAGTCAAAGGAGAATCAAATGCCACCATTTCCAAAAACTCTAACAAGCACGCTAGTAAGCGCGCAAAAATTTAGTAAAATCGTTGTGTCATTTTTGGCGATTTTTAGCTTCTCTTTGCTAAACGCAGGCGAACTAAAAGTCGGTGCTACGCCTGTGCCAGCCGCTGAAATCTTAGAATTTGCAAAGCCACTTTTGGCAAAAAAGGGCGTAAAAATGACCGTGGTTAGCTTCACAGACTACATTACGCCAGATATTGCTTTGGGGGAAAAAAGCCTAGATGCCACGCTTCATCAGCATAAACCATTTATGGAAAAAATGGCAAGCGATAGGAAGCTAGATTTAGTCGCAATAGAGCCTATTTATATTATCCCGCTTGGATTTTATTCCAAAAAATTTAAAAGCGTGGAATCTATCCCAAATGGCGCGACTATCGCTATCCCAAACGACCCTACAAATCTATCTAGGGCGTTAATCCTGCTCCACGATAATGGCATAATAAAGCTAAAAAATCCACAAAATCTAGCTTGCACAGAGGCAGATATTATCCAAAATCCACGCAAATTTAAATTTAAACCTGTGGAGGCTGCGACTTTGCCACGCATTTTAGATAGGATTGACGCCGCGGTAATCAATGGCAACTACGCCTTGCAAGCAAAAATGAGCTTAAAAAATTCATTTTTCCACGAAAGCGAAAAAAGCGCGTATGTCAATGTGCTAGTCTCTCGCAGTGATAATGTCTCTAGCCAAGATATAACCACGCTAAAAGAAGTCCTGCTAAGCGATGAGGTGGCAGATTTTATCTTGCAAAAATATAAGGGTGAGATTTTGCCTGTGAAAAAACGCAAATAAACAAACAAAGAAGGAACAAAAATGTCGAAACAAACAAAAGAAAATCTAGCAAAAATGCCAAAATTCAAAAAATGCTTTGCCAAAGTGTTGGCTATATTTGGGATATGTGGGGCGATACTCTCGCCTAGCCTAGCAGGCGAGCTAAAAGTCGGTGCTACGCCTGTGCCTCACGCGCAGATTTTGCGATTTATCACGCCTGCGCTAAAATCTCAAGGGGTGGATTTAAAAATAGTAGATTTCACAGACTATGTGATGCCAAATCTAGCACTAGAGGAAAAAAACCTAGATGCAAATTTTATGCAGCACAAGCCGTTTTTAGACAAAATAAGCAAGGATAGAAACTTGCATCTAAAATCTATCGCAAATGTCCATATCGAGCCTATTGGGGCGTATTCTAAAAAAATCAAAAACATAAAAGAGCTAAAAAATGGTGCGCTAGTTTTAATCCCAAATGACCCTACAAATGGCGGTAGGGCGTTGATTTTGCTACATAATAATGGGCTTATCACGCTAAAAGATTCTAGCAATTTAAGCGCGAATGAAGCAGATATAATCAAAAATCCTAAAAAGCTAAAAATCAAAGCATTGGAAGCGGCGATTTTGCCAAAGGCATTGGGCGATGGGGATTTGGCAGTGATAAATGGCAACTACGCTATGCAAATAGGGCTTACCACAAAAGACGCACTTATCATAGAGGATTCTCGCTCGCCCTATGCAAATATATTGGTCGTGCGCGAGGGCGATGAAAACAAAGAAGACATTATAAAACTAAAAAATGCCCTCCAAAGCGAAGAGTTAAAGAAATTTTTGCTAGAAAATTATAAAGGCGAGATTGTCCCTGCGTTTTAATCTTGGCTTTTAATTTCGCGTGTTTTTTTATCGTGTTATTGCGATTTATAAAACGCGTTGTTGTGTTTTATAAACGAATTGTTGCAAAGTTTTAAGAAAGCCTAGATTTTGCGTGGCTTTATTGTCTAGCTTTTTAAGGCACGCTAGATTTTGGCTTGCTTTTGCCTTTTTTATTTAGATTCTAGTTTTTTAAGAGTTTTGATACTTTTTTAAAGACTAGAATCTTTGTTTTGCCCATTAAATCTCCCAACACTTCTTTTTGCAACACCTCTTTTATGCCTAACTATGTCTAGTCATAAAATCCACATTTTGCAATACTTACTTGCAAGCCTATCACTTCCAAAATCCACATAACTTAATACAATAACACTAAAGTTTTATGATACAATAACACTTAAGATTGCTACAAAATCTACACAAAAATACCCTAAAATACATAAAATCTAGGAGAAAATAATGAGCAAAAGTCTTTATGAGACGCTTGAAGTGAGCGAAAACGCAAGCCAAGATGACATAAAAAAATCATATCGCAAGCTCGCTCGCAAATACCACCCCGATGTCAATAAACAAAAAGAAGCTGAAGAAAAATTTAAAGAAATAAATGCCGCGTATGAAATCCTAAGCGACCCGCAAAAACGCGCACAATACGACCAATTTGGCGATAGTATGTTTGGGGGGCAAAATTTCCACGATTTTGCCCGCTCTCAAGGTGGGGCGGGAGGATTAGATGAGATATTAAGCCAGATTTTTGGTGGGCTAGGCGGGTTTAATAGTGGCTTTGCAGGCGGATTTAGTGGGTTTGGCTCAAGTGGTTTTGGTGGTGGATTTAGCGAGGATTTAGACATTCAAGCTAGGCTTAGCATTCCATTTGATTTATCGATTTTGGGCGGGGAACATTCTATATCGCTAAATGGCGAGACAATAAAGCTTAAAATCCCAGAGGGCATAAGCGATGGCAAAAGTATCCGCGTGCGTGGCAAAGGACACAAAGGCAGGAGCGGACAAGGCGATTTGCTACTAAAAATCTCCGTGCTTCCTAGCGAAAAATATGAGCGCGATGGCGATGATTTGGTATGTGATTTTGATGTGCCTTTGGGCGTGGCGTTGTTTGGAGGCAAGGTAGTAATCCCCACTTTACACAAAGAAGTAACGCTAAAAATCCCCCAAAATACCAAAAACGCACAAAAATTTCGCGTAAAAGAACTTGGAGCAAAAAACATAAAAAGCGGGCAAATGGGGGATTTGTATCTAAGGGCAAATGTGGTTTTGCCAAGTGTGGATAGCCTATCTAGCGAGCTAGTAGAAAAGCTAAAAGATGAGCTTTTGGGCAAAGCCAAATAATTCACGCAAGCCAAAAAAAATCACTCACCCAAAATGTAGCACAAAATCTAAATGCAAAATCTAGCTAGTTGTTAATGTTGCGACTGCTTTTTGCAGTGCGATTATCACAAATGCGACAAAATCTATAAAATCCCACAAATAAGGAGCAAAAATGTATAGCTATGATGAGCCTGTGTATTTGATTAGCGTGGTGGCAAAAATCCTAGAAATCCACCCCCAAACCCTCCGACAATACGAAAAAGAGGGGCTAATAGAGCCGGGAAGAACCGATGGCAAAATGCGACTTTATTCCCAACGAGACATTGATAAGATTAAGACGATTTTGCGCTTGACACGCGATTTGGGCGTAAATCTAGCAGGCGTGGATATTATCTTGCGACTAAAAGAGCGGCTAGATGAGCTAGATAGCACCATAGAAGAGCTAAGGACGCAGGCTAGCAAGGGCAATAATTCCGTGATGACGCAAAAAAGCTCCTATGAGTTGATTATTTTTAAAAAATAAGATTCTAGCAAAATCCATATTATCAAATCCCTCTCCACAATAATCCAAAATAAAATCTAATGTGGCAGGGCAAAGCAGACGCAAAAGGCATTTTAGAATGTTGCTTATGCGCCCTCACAATGAGATTCTAGCCCAAGATTTTTGCCTGAGATTCTAGCGCACGCGCTCTTTTAGATTTTTATACGCCTCACACGCATTATCCACGCCAAAATCACAGCCCCGCTTATAAGTTCGCAACGCCTCATTTGTATCGATTTTTACCCCCACACCAGATTCAAAAAACCCCCCAGCACTTAGACACGCGCTTCCTGCGACTAGCCTGCCTTGCGTTACGCATTGTTGTTGCGTCCTTTTTGTAGGGTCGAGTTTGTTTATCGCCTCACATTCTCGCACAGGGTCGGCATTGCACCCTTTTAGCACATTTTTTAGAGCTTCGCGCATATCTTTTGCTCCCTGCCCATAGCCTTGCACTTGATACATTCCTAAGATATAGCACGAATGCGAATACCCCAAATCACAAGCCTTTTTGTAGTATTGCGATGCTTTTGTTTGGTTTTTTACCGCGCCTTGCAATCCGTGATGATAGTTAAACGCCGCCGCATCGCACGAATGCGGGATATTGGCTTCACATTGCGCGATTTTTTGTAACGCCTGTGGCTCTAGATTCTCACTCTTGGCTTGCTCTATTTCTTTTGCTAGCTCGCAACCCTCGCTAAATCCATACTTACACCCCTTGCCTGCATACTCACTCGCCTTTTGCAAGTCTTGATTCTCGCTATGATATTGCATTAGAGCAAGATTGTAGCAGCCCCCGCCATCGCGCAAATCACACGACTTGCTATACGCACTTTTTGCTTTGGCAAAATCCACTTGCAATAAAATATGCTCTTTTTCATCTAAGGCTATGCCCGTGTCTTTGCCACTAAATTCTGCTATGGTGTTAAGATTTTCTTTGATTCCGTATTTATACGCCACGCCTAACGCCCTGCACGCAAAGGCGGATTTTAGCTCGCACGCGGTTTTGGCGTATTCGTATAAAAGCATAGCTTTGTTTGCAGGAATGCTTGCAAAGCTATTTTGCCAGATTTCAATAATCGCTACTTCGCAAGATTCTTTTGTGCTTAGGTTTATTTTTTCGCTTTGAGCGGATTTTAGGCAGGCTTGCCCGTATTTGGATTGCGTGATTTTTGCGTCTCTAAAGTTAGGCAATGGGGCTTTGGCACTCTTTTTAATCCGCTCGATATAATCCCACTCCACTAAGCCATTTTGCAAATTTACAATGCTAAAAATAAAGCTATACTCCACGCTATTTATGCTTGATGTGGCTTTAGCTTGGCTTGAGATTCTCGCACTCAAAGAATATTTTGGTGGCAAAAGAGAGCCTTTAGGGATAATGTCGCCAAACTCGCTATTATTCCTCATAGCGCGGATAGAATCAAGCATTTTATCGCTGCTTAGCGCGTTGCCAGAAATAGCGTTGCTAAGGCGAAGGGTTTTGGAAGCGAGAATGTCTTTTAACACGGCGCGAGCGAGAAACTCTATATCGATAGGATACTCGCTTAAAGAGTTAAAATCCGAAATGGCGATGACTGCTTGCGCAGTGTCTAGCCCTTTTAGAAATGTAGAATCTTGCAAATCCGCGTTTGTAAGCGCGGCGATGGAGAGCAAATCATCGGTGTGTAAGGAAAATGGCGAAGATTCTTTAGCACTCAAATGCGCTTCTTGTGTGATAGATTCTTGCGTGCTGGCTTTGAGAGTGGCATAACTTGCATTGCCACAAATAAAAGTCGCTACAAAAATCAGCAAACAAAATAATCTCATACTATGCCTTTTAATAAAAGTAAAATCGCGCCAAAGCGAAATCGCGCAGTGGTAAAATCGCTCAAAAGCGAAATCACATAAGAGTGAAATCGCGCCAAAAATTGCGTTTTTTAAAACAATACAATGATAGCAGGCAAAGATAAAATCCAAGCTAAAATCCACTATTTTTGTTACAAATCAAATGCAAAATGCAATTTTAGAAAACGATTTTTGCTTAAAATCCAAATTTTAACAAAATCTGCGTAGCAATCTATTTTATTAGTTTTTGCCAAAATCGTGTTTTTGACATTTTATAACGATAGATTGCCACGCATTAGATTCTGCGTTTTCGTAGAATAATGCGTGGCAATCCAAACGCTATCATTTGTCATACTAAGTTTTCACAAAAACCTAAGCATCTCACAAAGCAACACCCCTCTGCCGTCATTGCGAGCAATTAGATTTTGCGTTTTTGCAAAATCTAATGCGCGGCAATCTTCACTGCAATGCGTAAATAATAGATTGCCACGCGTTGCGTTGCTCGCTCGCAATGACGGAAGTTTCTTTGTCATATTGAGTGCGTGAGCGCGAAATATCTCTGTTTGAGTTTTGAAGTTTAGAGATACTTCGCTTCGCTCGGTATGACAAGAAACCCACCCCCTTAGTCCCCCTCCGCACGGGAGGGGGAAATTATGTCATTGCGAGAATCTGCATTTTCGTCATTGCGAGCAAATGCGCTAGCATTTGCGTGGCAATCCACAATCACAAATCACCAAATAACGCTTTTTTGCGTTTTTTAGTCATAGATTGCCACGCGCAACAAGTTGCGCTCGCAATGACGGAAAAACGACATAATCGTAGTTGGTTGCCACGATTTTACTAGCGCAATTCTCGCAATGACAGCAAAACGACAAAATGACAAAAAAGTAGAATCGTATTAGATTGCCACGCTCGCGCTTGCGCGCTCGCTCGCAATGACGATATGGCGTGTATGCCATTGTCATATTGAGGTTTCGCAAGAAACCGAAATATCTATATCACATTGTGGATTTAGAGATACTTCGATTTTTTGCAAAAAATCTTAAGTATGGCAAAAATAGATTGCCACGCATTGCATTAAAAAAGCAATGCTTACAATGACGGCAGTAAAATATCAAATAACCCACCCCCTTAGT
>NZ_JBSIUU010000046.1:0-7134 GCF_053654535.1 Helicobacter sp. T3_23-1056
TGGTGGTGTGGAAGTCATCATAGATTCTAATGGATTAGTCGTAAAAGGCGGAGAGATAAAGAGTGAGTGAGAAACAAATATATACAAATAAAGACGCAAATATTGCGAATCTAGAAACAGATTCACGCGCAAACCAAAATCCAAAAAGATACGACAAAAACGGCGATGAGATTCTCTGGGAGGGCAAGAAAAAATACCACCCTGTTGGTTTATTTTTATTTATTGCTTTTTGGTGTGGTGGTGGATTAGCCATTTGGACTATGTGGCATTTTATGCGTGTTGAGTCTTTATGGTATGGTGTGCCTCTTATTTGTTTTGTGGGAATTGCGTGCTTGTTTGGGTATTATTGTATAAATTTGCGCAAAATCTATCTTACTACAAAAGGCTTATGGATACACACGCGATTTAATGGCGATATTTTTTATCCTTATGGATATTTTGTTATTGAATCTCAAACAAGTGGTGGATTTCAAAATTGGGAGATGATAGAGATACATAGCTTTCAAAAATCATCAAAAACTTTTATGTTTCCTGTTGTGAGGGGTTCTATGGGAGTGTTTATGAATAATGATGATTTTAAGCGCATTTGTAGCAAGCAAACGCAAAAAGCATTAGAATCTATGTTAATCAAAGATATATCAAATCTTTACGCAATTTTTACAAAATTAGAGCCAAAAAAAATTTATATGCCAAGTTATAATGTTTTTAATATAGATTTTAGTATATATAAACAAAATATTAACACATATAAAGGTATAAAATGAGTGATAAAGAACAAGCATATAATATTGAACTTGAAGCTGTGTTTGATAAAGATTCAACAGATAAAAAGGTGGATACAAAGAATGAATAAAGATAGCCATAAGGTAGCTTATGTGAAAATCAATCATATAGGACTTCTAATAAGCGGATTTGTAAAAATAGCGTTTGTTTTGTTTTGTGCGTTTGTGCTTATCGTTAGTATCGTATATCATTGGGAATTTCCGCCGTATTTATTGAAAATATTGGGGGCTTACATTACTGCAATAAATATTTTTGCCATTATCCGCAAATATCTATCCAAAACAATATCTAACGAAACGGCTATATATGCCTGCAATATCAAAAATGATACATTTGGTAAAGTGTTATATTTTGTGTGTTTTTTAGTTGTTGCTGGGCTTTTTTGTGTGGTTGATATATTGCTTGGGGTTGGAATCTTGCTATATTTATTAAGACTTTTAGAATCATATTATTATTACAAAGTAGAAATAAGCCAAAATTTTCTTATTTTATATCATCGTTTATATGGAAAAATGTCATATCAATGGGAGGATATTAGGATAATTTGTTCGCTAGATGAAACGATGAGTCGCTATTTCTATGTACATTTAAGCGAATCGTATTATTTAGACATTTGGTATAAAGGCGCACTCATATCTGTCGTGCTAAATAGAGATGAAAACACGATAAAGTTATACGAGTTTATTAAGGATTTTGCTAAAAGATGAAAATAATATCTTTGTTTAGGCAAACAATTTAAGGCAATATAATGTTTCTCTACTATCTTTACCACTATTTTGGCAAAAATCGCAAATGGCTAAATATCGCGCATAATGTATTTGATAAATATATCGCAATTAGTGCTGGCATCGTGATATTTGGCTCTCTTATATTGCAGGTTTATTTTGATAGAGAGCCAAAGCTAATAGTGGTATTTATCCACAACTTACCCATAATCATCAAAATCTTTTTGATTCATTTATGGTGGATTGTTGTGGTGGTCGCTATATTGTCGATTTTTGGCGTATTTTTTATCCCATCATTTGCTAGAAATCGCACCAAACAAAACATTATCACAGAGATTTTTATAAATCGTTTGCGATTTGTCGCTCTAATGCTAGGAATGCTTATTTTTGGATTTTTGGCGTTTGTAATGTTTGGGGTGTTATTAAAAATGTTTGCTTTTGGTATTGCGATATTTTTGTGTTTGTTGTGGGCTGTGTCGAAATATATGGCGACTAAATCTATCGCACTTAGCGAAAATGGTGTCATTATTCGGCAGATTTGCGGTGAAATTTTTATCCCTTATAGCAATTTATATCCATTAAGTGAGTGTGAATTGCAAAAAGCAGTAGAGAATAAAATGATAGATATTAGATATGGTGATTATGCTGGTGTGCGATTTGAAGTAGGCAAGGACAAAAACACAATAGAGCAATTTATGAATCTATACAATAAAAAAGTGATGGATTCGCATAAAGTTATGATAAAAACAAAGGATTAGCAATGGGAAATCAACTTACGAACCAAACGCAAGGCATAAAAATAAGCAATAATGAGCTAAAATCAACATTTAGATATTTAGAGCGTGAGGACATATAAATGCAAACAATCGATTCTAACCCACTAATCGAAATAAAATTTAAAATAGGCACATTACGCAAAATCGCGCTTATTATTTCTGCGGGTTTTGGTTGCATTGTGATATATAGTTTTATTCAAGTTTTATTTAAGTTGGATATTTTTAAAGCAATCAAACAAGAATGGGGGACGATATTGATTTTTCCATTTATGTTAGCGCTTGCATTTGGTGTTTATTTTTGCGTAAGGGAAATTATAGTTGGCAATAGACGCAAAATCACACTTTATGATAACTACTTCATTATAATAACAAATAAGTTTCTATTCACAAAAACAATCAAGCTAAATTATGGGGATTATGGAATTAAAATTGCGCACAATTTTGGATTTCTTTTTCATTTTTATAATATTATGTTTTTTGATATAAACAAGCAAAATCCTAAATGGAGCGATATGAAAATAAAGTGTGTAGTGCATTTGCCACTATTTAATACAAATACATTTGACGCAAATATGGATAATTTTATGGAAATGTTTCAAACAAAAACAGAACAATTTTTGCACTATAAAAACATAAATAACCTTAATAATGATTCGATAAAATAATGTATAAAGGAATCACAATGCCAAAAGAACATAATTTACAAACCATAGGCTTAAAACTTGGCTTACCTAATAGCGCAAATAATGGCATTGATATAAAAGCTGGAATCATAGATTCTAATCCAAATTCTAGCCAAAACTATCATCATAAAATCTATGATTACAATGATAAAAATAAAGGCATAGCCACCTTGCAAAATCTAAATTTTTGCATTGACTGCTCTAGTTTGGAATCTTATTTTGCAACTTCAACAAATTCGATACCCAATGAAACTAATGAAAAATCCTTTGACAATAATACTAAAAATATCAACGCAAATCCTTTTTCTTATCAAGATTCAGCAATCAAAGCACAAGAAACAATAAATGACGATGGCACTTCAACGCTCACAATAGAATCTAAACAAGATATATTTGCTTATCAAGGCAAGACAGCGGATTTGTTAATGAGCGGAATAAGTGGAATTTTTGCTTCTATGGCAGAGTTGGCAAAAAAATATGGGATTGATAAAGCGATAGAAAAAGCAGGTGGAGCTAAAATTCGATTTTGGGTTAATGCAGCCTTTAAAACAGAAAGTGCTTCTATAAGTCTTGCTTATAATTATGGTAATAATGGTGGGGATATGACTAGAGCAGTGGTAAGTGTTGGAATAGAGTTAATAATTGGGGAGTTTATACTTGGTGCTACTGTAGCTTTGTTAGGATTAACTTCAGCACCAGCACTAATTGCTACTGCTGCAATCTCAGCAGTCCTAGCTGGGATACTATTAAACACTAATGCTGGAAAATTTGCTGTTGATTGGGTAACCGACAATATACGCTTTTTTATTGATTTCACAGAATCCAAACTGCAAGCATTTTTCACAAAATTTGATTCCAATCCTAATGCCTATGAGCTAGTAGAAAATCCCACTCTAACAAAACAAGACTACCAATCCATAATAGAAGTTTTATTGCGTAAAGATTCTAACGCCAATGATATAGACAAAACATTGCATAGTTTTAAAAACTACTTAAAACAAGATAAAAACAACTCATCTAAACAAAGCAATAATGCTTCTCCCACAAAACCCACAAGCCAAGCTAAATCTCAACCCACTCCGACCACCCACACAACTCCCACAAATCCCTTACACATAATACTATACTTAGAAGATGCCATTACGCCATTAAATGATATAAAAATAAAACTTACCCCAAATCATATAAAAGATTCTACAAAGCCACAAGACACTATCCAAGAGCAAGTAAGCAAGAATGGAAAAGTAACTTTTACTATTCCTAGCAATTCTAACACATTTGATTTAGAAATAATCGATGATAGATTTTGCCACAAATCAAAAAGCAACATTCAAAGAGTAACAAATAGTTACTATAAAAGCAATAACACCATAAACCTATATCTTTTAGCTAAAATATGGCTTTATTTTAATGGAAAACAAATCTTTATAATGAGAGGCAATAAGATTGTAGAAACATTTAGGGCTTATAGTGGTAATGCGCTAAATCTAGCACAAAAACAAAATCTAATAAACGAGAGAGGTTATACGCAGTTTGTCTCTTATGTGAATGTAGAAGACTCTAATAAAATTATGTATTTTTGTTTGGATAAACATTGGCAGACTCAAAAAGATAAAGGCTCTATGGTAGAAGGAAACTATTATGTTAATATTAGTGATATAAGAGATAGATGGACAATATGGACAGAAAATAAGTTTGGCACAAATACTAGAATCTATACCGATGAATCCTGCACCAACACAACAGAATCTACCACACAAAGAAGCGATTTTTACTTGCACGGAGGGGATAAATATGGCAATGCAGGTGGGATAGATTTAGCAAAGGGAGATTCAAGTTTTTTTAAGAGACTTGAAACATTAAAAGAGCAATTTATTAGTAGCGCAGCAGAGTATAAAGATAAACCGATAATTATTAAACTTGTAGTGGATTATAGTGAATTAGGCATAGAGATAGATTATATTGATTTATCAAGAGAATTACAAACAAAATCACAAAATCCACAAATAGATACAAAAAAGCATAAAGTAATCCTCACAGCAAATTATATCAAACCCAAATCTATGTCAAATGAAGTATTTAACGCACAAAAGCCACAGACTTATTGGGCTTACAAAGAAATAAAAAAAGATGAGGAATTTGACTTTGATAATGCAGTAAATATGAGCGATATTACGCATTTCACAAGTGGAGGCACTCAAAAATACATAGGTGAGAGCGTAGAGATTGATTTAGTAAAATTTGGCTGGGAGGATTGCCTTAAACAAATCATTGTGTTTGCTTATCTGCAAACAGATGTAAATAGACAAAATTCAACGCTAGTGATAAATAATCCAAAGTGGAGGATTATCACTTGGCACAATCCTATCGTGAATCCTAGAGTAACGATATATAGCTTTAGTGGTAAAAATAATGATATGTCAAACGGTATGTTTGGGAAAATAAAAAATAGGATATCAAAAGTTCACAAAGCCCTAGACTTTTTTGCAAAAGTAGGCACAAATATTTATGCCCCTCTAGATTGCGAAGTCGCAAAGGTTGATAAAAAACAAGTTACGACTTACGGCAAATATATCACTCTAAAAGTTACAGGACAAAGTTTAGAGATTCTAAAGATTAGAAAAAAAGCTATAAACTATCAACTAAGATATAAGAACGAAGGCGAAATGAAACAAGATGATAAATTTGATGAAGATTCAAAGCAATATTATCTATTTTATGCACATTTATCACAAATTGACAAAGACATAAAACAAGGAGCAAAAGTTTTGGCAGGACAAATAATAGGCAAAAGTGGCGTAACGGGCAATGCAAAAGGCACAAGTGCGCCACATTTACACTTTGAAATAAGGAGCAATGAGTATACAGTGCCAAAAGAACTTACATATTTAGTCAATCCAGCTTTTTATATAGAATTTAAAAAACTAATTAGTGAATTTAGCCAAGAAGAAAAAGATGAACAACAAAAAATTTGCAGACAAAACAACGCAGATAAAACACAATGTAAATCCACAAAATAAGGAAAAATATGCCAATATATGCCCTAGCCTTAGATGATTATGTAAAAACTGATTTACTCGGCAAAATCCATATCATTGATGATAGAATAAGAAACAAAGATTTTAGAAAAAAACTTATTAGAGATTCTATTCTTGAAGAGATCATTGAAGCGACAGAAAAATGTGTGGCAGATAAACGCAGAACCATTAAAGACACAAACACAAAAATGTATAGAGGAATGCCTTATGAAGACTATGGTTGGTGTGATTATAAACGAGATGCTAGACTCACAGGAATTGTTTATTATAATAAAACCATCAAAGATATTTATCACTTAAAACATTTAGAGTTTATAAAAAGATATAGACAAGAAATGTCTATATCTTTTATGAAACTTATCTATCCTGCAAAAATGCCTAGAGAGGATTATTTTCCTTTTGCAGATTTTGATTTGGGCACAGAGATACCTTTACTATTAACAGAAGAAGAAAAGAAAAGGTGGAATAATGATGATGGAGGTTTAGAGATTATGTCAAGGGTAGAAGTAAGTGACTCTAATTGGAATTATGGTATTTTTTGGATAGATAGTCATAGGGTATTTATGAATTTAGTATCTGAAGCATACTATTTTAAGCAAATAGGCAAAGATGCGTATTTGTTTGAGCTAAGTTATGAATAAGACTAGATTCTATATTTTTTAAGTAAATTTTATGAGCAAAACATTTTTGCATATTGATTGCATTAGTGGTAGCCTTTATAATAACACCAACACCCCAAATCTACACTTACCAAAAGATTCACATAAAACCACATTTAGCTCTAAAACACTAGGCTTAAATGAAAAAGGCATAAATGAAATATCATTAGAAAATATAAAAGATAATGAGCTAATCTCAATCCACGCTCAAAAAGACTATGATGAACTAATAGAGCATAACTTTAGCCAAACTATCAAAAACAACAAAGAATCCACCATAAAAGGACATTACAACGAATCTATCACCAAAACCCATACCCAAGACATAGCCCTAGCAAAGATAATCAAAGTAGGTGCAGAATATAACACAAATGTAGCTTTATCAAAAAACACCATCGTAGGCACAAGCAATACTCTAAGCGTGGGAGCAAACAACAAACTAAAAGTAGAGCATAATAGTAGTGAATTCG
>NZ_JBSIUU010000047.1:0-6927 GCF_053654535.1 Helicobacter sp. T3_23-1056
TGTCTTGTGTATTCATATTGCTTGCCTTTTGTTTGTTTTTATTGTGCAGTTTGTTTGTATGATTTAGGTTATTTTAGATTAAATTGCTTTTTTGTAATCTTATTGATTTTTGATTATGGCAGGTTATATGGCAGGTTTATTGAAGTTTTAGTTATTTTATCAAAAGAGTTTTATGATTACTCTAGCTTTAAATCTAGTTTTTGCATCATTTCTTTGCTCCAGCCTTTTGGGGGGTTTGTGATGCTAGGGTAGATTCTAGGGAAAAATTCGATATATACGCTTTTATTATCGCTTAATTCAAAATAGTATTTACCTAGTGGGGAGGGTGTGATTTTACTTGCTTGGTCTATTTGGCTATCACTCATATCATATATTTCATATTCGTCCATTTGGCTTATTGGTTGGTTTGGGGAGGTAAAAGACAATGAATTACTCAATTTGGTATGATAATGCCCCTTTTCATCAGTTG
This sequence comes from Helicobacter sp. T3_23-1056, assembly GCF_053654535.1. NCBI lineage: Bacteria > Pseudomonadati > Campylobacterota > Epsilonproteobacteria > Campylobacterales > Helicobacteraceae > Helicobacter > Helicobacter sp. T3_23-1056. The sequence continues at coordinate 470 of NZ_JBSIUU010000047.1, forward strand.
GGAGATAATTTTGAGCTTCTAAGTTAAAAAAGCCGTATTCCCATCCATTGTTTGAGCTACCCAATATTTCATCTTTTAATTCCTGTGATAAATTACTATGATATGTGGCACTAATATAATTTCGTAGTTTATAAAATAAGTATTTCCATTTGTCATATTGCGATATGTTGTCATCATCTATATAACTGGCTATATTAAAAAGCATATTGTTTTTTTCTGCAAGATAGCCTTGATAATAACGAATCGTATAATTTCTCAAACTCCACACCAAATACGCATAAAATAACTCATCATATAATAAGATTTTATGATTTGGTTGATTGGTTTTAGCTAGAAAATCTAGCGTAAGTAGCATAGCGTTTGTATAAGGGGTTTTAGGGGCATTGCTCCACCATTTAAACATATCTTTTTGCAAGATTCCTTTTGATAATAAATCATCATAGATTTTATCGTGCAAATAATATGCGTTGATTCCATTATTTTTGTTTATAGATTCTATGTAGTTTGCGATAAATTCTGTATTTTCTTTGTGTAATTGTGTGAAATATGAGATGATTTGCTCTTTTGTCAAAGTGATATTTGCTTTGCTATTTTTGCAAAGTGTTTTTACATTATTAGCGTTGAGTTCAGTATAATTGCCAACCATTTCATCATATTGTGCTTGTGGTGGGACATATTTTTTATTGATTTCATCAAGCCACAAAGGATTGATTTTATCTGCTTCATTAGCAATATTTGCTATGTTTGATGGGATAAATTTAGGGGCTAAAATGCCTTGCTTATTTTTGCTAAAAATAATTTTGCCTAAAAATAAACCTACTTTATGGTCTAATATTTGACGCTCATTATTTGGACACCAATTATCAAGGGCGTTTATATTTGTGTTGATTCCCAAATATATTTCTTTATCAACTCGATTGCGTAAGAAGTCGTTGTGGATTTTTGGGTCCCAAATCATACCTATTGACATTGCCTCTGCGATGCATAAGCTTAAAATGATATTTAGCAGTATAAATGCGACTTTTTTCATTATATCAACTCCATAAATTTTATGCGTAATTGTAACAAATCAACAAATCATTGAGTGATTTTAAGTTTTTGTGCCTTTTCGCGCTCCACTCGTGCTTTTGTCGATTTGATAATCTTTGCTAAAATATCCATTTATTCCCTTTATCGCGGATTTATATGATACGCGCCTACAAATGCCAACGCCAATGCTTGATTGAAGCGATAGCCTAGATAAATGTCTAATTGAAATCCTGCGACATAATGGCAATATTCAGCACAAGCTGGTCTGGTCGTTGGATAAAAGTCTGTCTCTGGGTCTTTTCTTATTTGTTGCCTTGCTTCCTCAAATAAAGCGTTGTTTGTAGAAAAATTATTATGCAAAATCAATGTTTGTGCTTGATAATATTGCGTAGCAGCGATTTTTATGATTTTGCTACTTGCGATATATGCAGAGCCTCTATCCCAAATTTCGCCACTATATAAGCCCAAATAACTACTAGCATAAGGCTCATATGATTGCATAAAATCAAGAATATCCTCCCAAGAAGCCTTTTTTTTGTAATCTAAAACATATTTATTCCACCAACCTGACGGATGTGTGCCATATTCATCGGTGTAATAATATTCTGTCAATTCTGGAGCGGGGACACTCTCAAACTCCCAAAATGTAAAATACTCCAAATCATTTTGATTTACATTCATTAGCTCCCAAAGCTCATCATAAACTATGCCTAATTTATTGTGCTTTGCCTTTGGGATTATGAGTTCTTTTGAGGCAATGTCATAGCCTTTGAGATTCAAAGCATTTATGGTATGCCATTGCTTTTTGATATTTTTTTCATTAAATGGCTTATCGCCATAGATATTTATGTGTAATTGTATTTTGTCTTTAAAGTTATTTTGCGTATATTCAAAAGATTCGCTTGTAAGTGGCAAGTAGGCTTTCATAGTGGATTTATCTTTTAAAAACTCTCTCTTAATAGAATTTGGGATAATGTCATAGATGAAGTCATAAAGCGTTAGATTTTCAGTGCCACCAACAAGAGTAGTCCAATAGTCATCAATGCCACGATATAATTCATCATTTGCATTATTTTTCTCTTGTAATTTCATTTTGGCTATTGTTTCATAAATGTTTAGATTTTTGCCATTGTAAGTGAATCTAAAATGCTTTTGCATAAAGTCTTTGTATGTTAATTTTGGATTTTGCGTTAGCTCTTTGTGCTTTTCGTAGAGTTTGATAGTTTCCCATTGCGAAAAGATAAGCTGGACAAATGGATATTGCTTTACCAAAAGTGAAAACTCATCATTGTGATTTTTATGAAAATTTAGCACTTCAAAAATGATTTGCTTTGGCAAAGGTATCCCAAAGGCATTGTAATCTTTGTCTTGCAAGTTTGCTAAATCTTTTGGCGTGATTAAGTCTTTGTTGCGCCCATCCCAATGCAATGAATCATATTCACTGACTAACTCAAATCGTATGTTCATAATATTGTAGTCAAACATAGCATTTGCGACATTTAGCGTGAAAATCAACAATAGCGCGAGAAATCGTAGTTTTGGCATAAAAATCCTTTGCATTTTTAAAATTTAAAAGCGTGATTGTAGCGAATCATTGAGCGATTTTAGATTCGCGTGCGTCAATCAGTAGATTGTGGCTTATGAACACCCTTACATTTAAATATAGTATTTATCTATCACTTCTACGCCATTTTGGGTTTGTTTATAGGTTTTTTGATAGAATAATGCGCTTGGGTCGTATTCTATGACTATTTCATCTTTGCTTTTGCGCGTTATGAAAACCCACATAGATGTCAATTCGCAATCTGTAATTTCGTCATTTAGGCATACTTGTATTTGATGTTCTACTTTGACATTGTCATTTGGCAACTTAATGGTGGAGATTGTTTTGTTTATTCTACGCAAAACCTCATAATCATCGCTTATCTCGCTTTGCAAATGCGCTTTTATGGCTTCCTCTATGCTATTAGAGCCTGTAATAATGCACTTTTGTGAGCTATCTTCGTAACCAAATTCTCTTTCGCCACATTTTATTGCGATGGCAGGATTTGTGCTAGATTGCGCGTTTGAATCTTGTGGATTCGCACTTGAATCTGTGGTTGAATCTGCGTTTGATTCGCTTGATTGCGTGTTTGATTGTGTTGAATCTTGCGCTAAATTGCTAGATTCAACTTGCGAATCTTGCGTGGATTTTTGCGATTCGCCTAAATCTACGCTAGATTCAACTTTTGAATCCTTTGAATCCCCACACGCACTAAACCCCAAAATCCCCACTAAAATCAAAATTACCAAACTTAATTTTTTCATTTTTTGCCCCTTTGAATCTAAAATTTAAAAAGTCGTGATTGTAGCAAAAATTCGCGCTTTTTAGATTCGTGTTTGATTTGCGGTGAAATTAGATTCACGCGAATTTATGGCAAACCGCCACTAGATTCTAGATTCGCATTAGATTCGCGCCTTTGTCGAATCAATGCTATTAAAAATCTATTTTATTTACCGCCCCAAGCACACAACACGCTAAAATGCCACACAACACAAATTTTTTCATTCCCTACCTTGCCACCGCAAAATTCCACACCACTTGAATCCTATATTTTGGCGTTGTAAAAATCGCCTGTAAATACGAATTTTGCGGCATTGATTCTAAACTAATCTCACAAGGCACATTGCGACAACTAATTGGCAAAAAATTATCTGCATTAGTTTTATAAAGTTGCCACGCCAAAGATTCGAGTGCCAACTCTTTATCAAAGGACAAAAATAGATTTTTGGTATTTTGAATTGCATAAAAATTCGTTAAAATTCCTACATTTTTTCTAAAATCACAAGATTTTCTACACACACCTAATGCAACGCTTTTATCGTCAAAAATATACATTACTGCGGGATTTAAAATGCTTTTTTGTGTGTCTGTGAGTTTGATAGAATCTACAAGTTTTTTATCATAAAAAATGTCTGAATCTTCGTTGCTATAAAAATCTATCACACTTACTTCTTTGCATATCATTTGAGAAACTGTGCTGTTGCTTTCTTTGCAAATAATATTTTCGGTGGTTGATTCGCTAGATTGCGCGTTTGATTGTGTTGAATCTTGCACTAAATCGCTAGATTCAACTTGCGAATCTTGCGTGGATTTTTGCGATTCGCCTAAATCTTTTGAATCCTTTGAATCTCCACACGCCACAAACGCAATCGACAAAACCGCCACCAAAATTACCAAACTTAATTTTTTCATTTTTACCCTTTGAATCTAAAAATTTAAAAGTGTGATTGTAGCGAAAATTCGCGTTTTTTAGATTCGCGTGAATCGACAAAAAACAATCCCCCCGCATTTTAGATTTGTTATAGCTCACAAATCATTTGCCTTTTTTAGAATCTCTTGCATTTTTGGCTTATCTTTATATTTTTCTTGCAATGCTTTATAGACTTGTGGCAACGGCTTACAATACTGCTCTATTTTCTTATCAAGTTCCTTTTGCCTTGATTCATTATATGCTTCCTCGCCACGATAATAATTGCACTCGCAAACATTGCCTAAAAAGCTATCAATATCTTGCGGATATAGCATACTAGATTTTATAACGCCTTGCGTGTCTTTACCTGTTTGTCGCAATGAAATCTCATAGCTTCTATAAGTGCAAATTCTCTCGCCATTTTCAAAGGCATTTAGTGTTATTGTTACTTTATTTTCATTGTGCCATTGCACTTTAAGGCTTTTATAACCATAGATTTCACTTTCCAAATCATCAAACATTTTGGCAATATTATCCATAATCGTGATACTTTGCGGGAGATAATAGCTATCTGTAAATTTTGGTTTTATCTCATAATATGCCCTAACAATATCTGTATCTTTCAGTGTCAATTCTTCCACCACTTCGGCAAATAACGCACTACAAAAAATCAACACAACACATACTAATCGCATTTTTACCCCTTTGAATCTAAAATTTAAAAGTGTGATTATAGCGAATCATTGAGCGATTTTAGATTCGCGCCTTTTAGTGCGATAGTCATAGCCCTTTTGTAAAAATCATCAAATTTTTTAGGAAAAAGCAAGTATTTAATCGCACCTTTGGGATTGTGTCGCTCAAAATGTAGCAAATAAAACACATCAAGCATAATCCACTCCCACGCAAAAGAGTTGCACCAAGCTACCATTTTGCCTTCTTTTGCCTTGATAGTAGCAATCTCTTGTGCCAAAAAACCATTTTTATGCAAACGATTCATACAATTTTCGTGCGTTTCTTGCGAATACTCCGTATCCAAATATTCTTCAAGTAAATCTATCCAATTATCCGTGTGATTTAACTTGCGCAAACCATTGCGTTTGGCAAATGTGGCGATTTCATCACTTGTCGCATATCGCATTGCTATGAGCTCATAAAATGGCTCACCCAAATGCCTATTTACCACCACAAAGGCGTTTGGTAGCGTGATATATGCCATAATATCCTTTGCCAAAAGCACTCCATTGCCCTTGCAGACGCTACTAGGCTTGTATGGATAATCATTAAAGATAATTTTATCGTTTTGGATTATCGCGCTAGGTGGCATTTGTGCGGTGTTTTTACTATTTAGATTCACTTAAAAATATCCTCCAAAAATTCATAACCAAACGCGTGAATCTTGTCTAATTTTTATTGCTCTCTACGATAAACTGCTCTAATTGCGCCAAAGCCTTGCCTGAATCAATCAGCGATTCTGCCATTTTCACGCTTAATGAAATTTTAAAATGTGGCATTGTAGCAAAAAATTGGGTTTGTTTTTATGCTACATTTATCATTGCAAGAAAAATCCCCTAAGCAAGAAAATCCATTAAACAAGAGAATCCACTAAGATTTTATGGCAATCTATTTTTTAGAATTATGTTTTTAAGATTTGGATTGCCACGCAAAAATTCGCTTACACTCATTTTTGCTCGCAATGACGATTGAATCTGTCGGATTGCTATTCTTTGTCATATTGAGTGCGTGAGCGCGAAATATCTCTTTTCTTTTTGTGTCAATTTTTGAGCAAAAAAAAGCGTGGTGGTAAATGCTAGAGATTTTATGCTAGTAAATTGGAAAACGCTAAGGCTTTTATGCTAGTAAAGTGGAAAATGCTAGGGGTTTTTGCTGGCAAAGTAAAAAACGCTAGGGGCTTGTATGCTAGCAAAGGTGGAAAATGCTAGGGCTTATGCCTGCAAGGCGTGAAATGCGTGGTTTTTGCTAGCTTTTTATGCTAGTTTTTGGCTAAAAAAGAAAAAAAGCTAAGCCAAAAAAAGCCTAAAAAAGCGTGGCAAAGGCTAGCATAGTAGGATTTTTTTAGATTTTGCAGGGGGGCAGATGCCCAAGTGCGTGGCTAGATTTTGTGTCAAAACGCTTGATTTTTTGGCAAAAAACTAAAAATGCTTCGTTTTTGTAAAAAACAAAAAAACTTCGTTTTTG
>NZ_JBSIUU010000048.1:0-6590 GCF_053654535.1 Helicobacter sp. T3_23-1056
CACTTAAGCAACTCTTAAGCATAATATCTGTATTATTCCCTTTCCCAAATTTTCCCGTGTTTTTTGCTATGCTAGTTTTGTGGTTAGCTTTGTGCTAGCTTTTTGTTTTTTACACTTTTTCTTATGCGCTTTCTATGTGTCTAACTATTGCATAATTTGCCAACATAAAATAGTGTATTTACACAAGATTTCCACAAGCTTTCTTTTGGGCTTTGATTTACTTGATTTAATCTTTAGCTTTGATTTGTAAAATCACAGGCTTTGTTAGTAAAATCTAGGGATTTGGCGTTATTTTACATTTTTTATCTTTAACTAAACATTGATGAAAAATTGGTAAATGATCTTTGACAACTAAGCAAGATGATAAAGCAAGTAGTTTGCTAAGCTACTTACATTATCTCTTAAATGTTATTTTCATACAACTCGACTATGACTTAATTGTTTGAGACATTGCTTAAAACACTTGTTTTAAATATTTGTTTTAAACATTATGAGTTAAAAGTCTTTGTGATACGAGGTAATAACTTCGGTAATAACTTAATAAGTATTGTTAAGTGCAAACTTATAATGCTTATTTAGATTTAAGACGATGAAGCAAGGACAAACCTTTTCATAATGGTTTTAATGGTTTTTATGTTTTTTGATGAATGACAAAGATGTTAGATTTGCTTATTTTGGCTTATTTAGAATCTAAGTTTTCATTAAAAACATTTGAAAAACATTTGCAAAAATGCACAAAAAGCACAAAAAAGCATTTGTAAAAAAAAACCATTTGTAAATCCATATAAAAAATCCATTTCAAAAACCATTCAATGTAGAATTTGATTTTATATATCTTACAGATTTTAGATTCTAAATTCTCATTTATGGCATTTGTGGATAGTTTTATGGTTTGTGGAGAGTTTGGTTCTATTGATTTAGATTCCAAACTTCCCATTTTTATGGAGAGTTTGATCCTGGCTCAGAGTGAACGCTGGCGGCGTGCCTAATACATGCAAGTCGAACGATGAAGCCTTTAGCTTGCTAGAGGTGGATTAGTGGCGCACGGGTGAGTAACGCATAGGTAATATGCCCCATAGTCTGGGATAGCCACTGGAAACGGTGATTAATACTAGATACTCCCTACGGGGGAAAGAGGCACTCAAAAATGCCCTTAAAAATGTGTTTAGTAGTGCGTAGTGTGCGATAAATATGCTTTTATAAGATTCTGCAAATTTATAAATAAATGTAGCAGAATTTATAAGCATAGTGATTGTGCGATATGTGCTAAAAAATATATTTTTAAGGGTATTTTTGAGTGCTTTTGCTATGGGATTAGCCTATGTCCTATCAGCTTGTTGGTGAGGTAATGGCTCACCAAGGCTATGACGGGTATCCGGCCTGAGAGGGTGAACGGACACACTGGAACTGAGACACGGTCCAGACTCCTACGGGAGGCAGCAGTAGGGAATATTGCTCAATGGGGGAAACCCTGAAGCAGCAACGCCGCGTGGAGGATGAAGGTTTTAGGATTGTAAACTCCTTTTGTTAGAGAAGATTATGACGGTATCTAACGAATAAGCACCGGCTAACTCCGTGCCAGCAGCCGCGGTAATACGGAGGGTGCAAGCGTTACTCGGAATCACTGGGCGTAAAGAGCGCGTAGGCGGGAAAGTAAGTCAGATGTGAAATGCTAAGGCTTAACCATAGAACTGCATTTGAAACTACTTTTCTAGAGTATGGGAGAGGTAGGTGGAATTCTTGGTGTAGGGGTAAAATCCGTAGAGATCAAGAGGAATACTCATTGCGAAGGCGACCTGCTGGAACATTACTGACGCTTAAGCGCGAAAGCGTGGGGAGCAAACAGGATTAGATACCCTGGTAGTCCACGCCCTAAACGATGAATGCTAGTTGTTGTGAGGCTCGTCCTTGCAGTAATGCAGCTAACGCATTAAGCATTCCGCCTGGGGAGTACGGTCGCAAGATTAAAACTCAAAGGAATAGACGGGGACCCGCACAAGCGGTGGAGCATGTGGTTTAATTCGAAGATACGCGAAGAACCTTACCTAGGCTTGACATTGATAGAATCTGCTAGAGATAGCGGAGTGCCACTTTGTGGAGCTTGAAAACAGGTGCTGCACGGCTGTCGTCAGCTCGTGTCGTGAGATGTTGGGTTAAGTCCCGCAACGAGCGCAACCCCCGTATTTAGTTGCTAGCAGTTTGGCTGAGCACTCTAAATAGACTGCCTTCGTAAGGAGGAGGAAGGTGGGGACGACGTCAAGTCATCATGGCCCTTACGCCTAGGGCTACACACGTGCTACAATGGGGTGCACAAAGAGCTGCAATATCGTAAGATGGAGCTAATCTCAAAAACACCTCTCAGTTCGGATTGTAGTCTGCAACTCGACTACATGAAGCTGGAATCGCTAGTAATCGCAAATCAGCAATGTTGCGGTGAATACGTTCCCGGGTCTTGTACTCACCGCCCGTCACACCATGGGAGTTGTATTCGCCTTAAGTCGGGATACTAAATTGGTTACCGCCCACGGCGGATGCAGCGACTGGGGTGAAGTCGTAACAAGGTAACCGTAGGAGAACCTGCGGTTGGATCACCTCCTTTCAGAGAAAAAGCAAGCTATTTGTTTAGCTTGCTAACACCTTGCTTTAAGTCGCAAAGCAAATGATATGCTTTAGATTCTTGCTTAGTTTTCAGAGATTATTGTCCATTTGATTCAATATGGGCTTATAGCTCAGGTGGTTAGAGCGCACCCCTGATAAGGGTGAGGTCAGAGGTTCAAGTCCTCTTAAGCCCACCATAGCTTGTTTTTTTGCCTATTTTTGCAGAACTAAAAGAGTTAAAAAGAGTTAAATAAATTTTTGTGTTATTACCTACCAGGTGATTTCCTTAAACATTTTATTTAACAATCACAAAAATAGTCTAAAAATAACTTCGCTATCAGTAAATAACGCTTTTTGCTACTAAGCACTAATCGTTTCGTATTTTTTAAGTCATTCCTACTAGCTAGGTAACTCATTTGAAAAAATACTGCACGATTAGCACTTATCTATCAAAGAATCGTTTATTTATAGCTTTGGGCTTGCATAATGCAATAATGTCCTTTGTAGCTTTGGATTTGTAGCTAATGAGTGAATGTTTTTTGATTGTGATTAAAAATCACTCATTGATACTTGTGGGCTTGGCTTTAGCTTTTTTATTAAGGGGAATTAGCTCAGCTGGGAGAGCGCCTGCTTTGCACGCAGGAGGTCAGCGGTTCGATCCCGCTATTCTCCACCATATTACAAGTGGAGGATTTGGCCAACTTATTTGGCTTAGATTCTGGCTTAGATTTTAAGGTCTGTTTATTCCAAAGTCTAATGCAAGTTTTATCTCATAAAATCTCAACTTAAAGAGATTGATAAATCGTTGATAGATTTGTGTTTGTAAGATTTGCATTAGACTTTTAGGCATAGCTTTGTTAGAAATATGCTAGAAATAGACATATTTTTAGCAGAGTTGCATAAAGTCTGTGTTATTTGACTTTTCATTGTTAATAGCCTAAGTAAAATAAAACTACAATAACCCTGTTTTATTGTGATGTAGGTGGTTGGCATATATCTAGTTCCGTATAGATGTTGCTAATAGGTTTTTGTGTAGTATGAAACACACTTAAACCACACGATACACTCAATAAGGCAGTATGTAAGAATACTTAAAAAAGGCATAAGCTACAATAGAGCAAATGGTGGATGCCTTGGGTAGTAGAGGCGATGAAGGACGCACTAGACTGCGAAAAGCTACGCGGAGCTGTCAAGGAGCTTTGATGCGTAGATTTCCGAATGGGGCAACCCAATGCGTAGTGATGCGCATTACCTTAAATGGAGCGAACCTAGCGAAGTGAAACATCTCAGTAGCTAGAGGAAAAGAAATCAAACGAGATTCCCTAAGTAGCGGCGAGCGAACGGGGAAAAGGGCAAACCGAGTGCTTGCACTCGGGGTTGAGGACTGCAATATCCACTGCAATATCTTAGCAGAAGAGTTTGGAAAGACTCATCATAGAGGGTGATAATCCCGTATGCGAAAAGACATTGCTAGGTAGCAGTATCCAGAGTAGGGCGAGACACGAGAAATCTTGCCTGAAGCAGGGGAGACCACTCTCCAACCCTAAATACTACTACTACACCGATAGCGCACAAGTACCGTGAGGGAAAGGTGAAAAGAACCGCAGTGAGCGGAGTGAAATAGAACCTGAAACCATTTGCTTACAATCATTCAGAGCCCTATGATTTATCAGGGTGATGGACTGCCTTTTGCATAATGATCCTGCGAGTTGTGGTATCTGGCAAGGTTAAGCACACGCGAAGCCATAGCGAAAGCGAGTCTTAATAGGGCGTTAAGTCAGATGCTGCAGACCCGAAGCCAAGTGATCTATCCATGACCAAGTTGAAGTAAGTGTAACAGCTTATGGAGGACTGAACTCGTGCCCATTGAAACGGGTTGGGATGAGTTGTGGATAGGGGTGAAAGGCCAAACAAACTTGGTGATAGCTGGTTCTCTTCGAAATATATTTAGGTATAGCCTCAAGTGATAGCAATAGGGGGTAGAGCACTGATTGGGCTAGGGCTGCCTACCGCGGTACCAACCCCTGTCAAACTACGAATACCTATTGCCTTATCTTGGGAGTCAGGCGGTGGGTGATAAAATCAATCGTCAAAAGGGGAACAACCCAGACTACCAACTAAGGTCCCAAAGTTCTATTCTAAGTGGAAAATGATGTGAAGTTACTTAGACAACCAGGAGGTTGGCTTAGAAGCAGCCATCCTTTAAAGAAAGCGTAACAGCTCACTGGTCTAGTGATTTTGCGCAGAAAATATAACGGGGCTAAGATAGACACCGAAGTTGTAGATTCTATGTGAAAGCATAGAGTGGTAGAAGAGCGTTCGTATCAGCGTTGAAGCCATATCGGCAAGAAGTGGTGGAGCGATGCGAAGTGAGCATGCAGGAATGAGTAGCGATAAAAGTGGTGAGAATCCACTTCGCCGAAAGTCTAAGGTTTCCTACGCGATGCTCGTCATCGTAGGGTTAGTCGGGTCCTAAGACAAGTCAGAAATGGGTAGTCGATGGAAAATTGGTTAATATTCCAATACCAATAGTAGTGTGCGATGGAAGGACGCATAGGGTTAGGTGAGCTAGCTGATGGAAGTGCTAGTCTAAGGGTGCAGCTTGGAGGATAGGCAAATCCGCCTCTGTATGTCAAACCTAAAAGGCTCTCCAAAGTCTTCGGATAGCGGGGAGAATCACTGATACCGTCGTGCCAAGAAAAGTTTCTAAGTTTAGCTACTATTGCCCGTACCGCAAACCGACACAGGTAGATGAGATGAGTATTCTAAGGCGCGTGAAAGAACTCTCTTTAAGGAACTCTGCAAACTAGCACCGTAAGTTCGCGATAAGGTGTGCCTAGCAATAGGTCTCAGCAAAGAGTCCCTCCCGACTGTTTACCAAAAACACAGCACTTTGCAAACTCGTAAGAGGAAGTATAAGGTGTGACGCCTGCCCGGTGCTCGAAGGTTAAGAGGATTTGTCAGGGGCAACCCAAAGCATTGAATTGAAGCCCGAGTAAACGGCGGCCGTAACTATAACGGTCCTAAGGTAGCGAAATTCCTTGTCGGTTAAATACCGACCTGCATGAATGGCGTAACGAGATGGGAGCTGTCTCAAAGAGAGATTCAGTGAAATTGTAGTGGAGGTGAAAATTCCTCCTACCCGCGGCAAGACGGAAAGACCCCGTGGACCTTTACTACAGCTTGGCACTGCACATGGGAGCATTATGCGCAGGATAGGTGGGAAGCTTTGAAGTCTCTACTCTGGTGGAGATGGAGCTGTCCTTGAGATACCACCCTTAATGTTTCTGTGGGCTAACTAGCTTGAGTTATCCTCAAGTAGGACAATGTCTGGTGGGTAGTTTGACTGGGGCGGTCGCCTCCTAAAAAGTAACGGAGGCTCACATAAGGTTGGCTCATTGCGGTTGGAAATCGCAAGCAGAGTGTAATGGCATAAGCCAGCCTGACTGCGAGACAAACAAGTCGAGCAGAGACGAAAGTCGGTCATAGTGATCCGGTGATTCTGTGTGGAAGGGTCATCGCTCAAAGGATAAAAGGTACCCCGGGGATAACAGGCTGATCTCCCCCAAGAGCTCACATCGACGGGGAGGTTTGGCACCTCGATGTCGGCTCATCGCATCCTGGGGCTGGAGCAGGTCCCAAGGGTATGGCTGTTCGCCATTTAAAGCGGTACGCGAGCTGGGTTCAGAACGTCGTGAGACAGTTCGGTCCCTATCTGCCGTGGGCGCAGGAGAGTTGAGGAGAGCTGTCCCTAGTACGAGAGGACCGGGATGGACACGCCACTGGTGTAGCAGTTGTTCTGCCAAGAGCATCGCTGCGTAGCTACGCGTGGATGTGATAACCGCTGAAAGCATCTAAGCGGGAAGCCAACTCCAAGATGAACTCTCCCTGAAGGTCGCAGCAAGACTAGCTGCTTGATAGGGTAGGTGTGTAAGCATAGTAATGTGTTTAGCTGACTACTACTAATAGACCGTTTGGCTTATTTCTTTATT
>NZ_JBSIUU010000049.1:0-6292 GCF_053654535.1 Helicobacter sp. T3_23-1056
ATATATTGCTTTATATTGCGTTAATTGTGTGTTGCTATATGATATATGTTGCATTTGTAGATTTTATAAATAATGCCTTATCAAGAGAATTTTTGATTTTTATGTTACTATGTTTTTTGATTCCACTTGGAATTGCTATTTTTTATAACCTATTTTATTGTCGTAACAATAGATTATATATCACAGAGCAGGGTATAGGCTTTGATAGACGGCATTATTTTAGAATGCAAAAGAAATTTTTTAGGTTTGGGGAGGTGGGTTTGCATAACTCCACCATTATGGCGTCATTTGTTCCATTGCATAAATTTTATAGATTTGCAGTTTTTCCGCTAGGATACGCAAAATCTAATCTTGTGAATCTAAGTCCATTAGTTAAGTCTAAAAATCTTCATTTGGTTTTTGTCGTTGCTTGGGACGCATATATGAGCGACAAATTTTACGATAACATAACCGAGCAAAATTATCTAAAAGAATTTCTTATCACAAAAACCAAAGAATCTTTAATATCCAAAGGCATAGATATAGATTCATTGCCTTATGATTTAGAAAATCAATTTAGGTTTGTATAAAGGAAACTAAAATGTCAAAAGAAAATCATTCACAAACCATAGGCTTAACATTTGGCTTGCCTAATGACACAAATAATGGCATTGATATAAAAGCTGGAATTATAGATTCTAATCCAAATTCTAGCCAAAACCATAATCGTAAAATCTATGATTATAATGATAAAAATAAAGGCATAGCCACCCTGCAAAATATAAATTTTTGTATTGACTGCTCTAGTTTGGAATCTTATTTTGCAACTTCAACAAATTCGATACCCAATGAAACTAATGAAAAATCCATTGACAATAATACTAACAATATCAACGCAAATCTTTTTTCTTATCAAGATTTAGCAATCAAAGCACAAGAAACAATCAATGATGATGACACTTCAACGCTTACCATAGAATCTAAACAAGATATATTTGCTTATCAAAGCAGGACAGCGGATTTGTTAATGAGCGGAATAAGTGGAATATTTGGCGGTATAGATAAGGGATTAGAAAAAGCTATGAATATGTTTGGCAGCAATGGATTAAGGTTTGCTAAACTTGTTTTAAAATAGAATATTTTATGGCTTATGGAGGTGTTGCAGTTTTTCATCTGTATGAAAACTATGTATCAAAATATAAGGGCGATGAAAAATGGATTTGATAAAAGCGATATAAAAGCAAACAAACAAGGTATAAAATATGGTAATGAACTTAGACTAAGATATGGGAGACTTTGATGATTAGAAAACTAAAAATACTAGGCATCGTAATCTTTGTGTTAGCATTGCCGTTTATTTTGTTTCCTATAAATGTTATCATTACTTTTAAATTGCAACATATTTTTGGCGTCCAAAACGGACTAATTCTCATTGGTTGTTGTTTTGGCACAAGTGTTATATTGTTTTATTTGTTGATAATTGTATTTTTCAAAGCAAAAGATATTTATATAGTTGATTCGTATTTGGCAGCCTTGTGTCTTTTCTCTGCGTGGATATGGTTGATGTTTCTTGCTGGGGATTTATATTATTTTATGTATTTTAATTCGTCCTATAATGGTGGTTAATATTGATTATGCTATGCTATTTAGGCGTTACAATCAACAAAAATTTTTATAAAAATCATTGAGTAGGATATACTATGAAATACACAATGCAAGACAAAAAAGACAATAAAATCTACAAAGTAAAAAGCCTAGATGAAATTACTTTGAGAGATAGCGATGATTTGTTTGTAGTCAAACTTGATGGCTCAAAACTGCATACTTATGATGAGTTTGTAGCCACTGCAAAAGCTGCTTTTCAAACGCCCACTGATGAGAGTATGATTTGGCTTAATGGGGCGGGAAATACTTGGAATTGTTGGATAGAGTATTTAGATTGGCTTTTAGATTTAGGTTTTAATTCTTTTGTTTTGATTGTGGAAAATTGGAGCAAGGCATTAGATAAAGATAGCAAAGATGAAAAAGAATATCTTTTGTCAGACTTTCAATATGCCTGTGATTTTTGGGGATATGAGATTGCAGAAGTCAGTCTTGGTAATGTTGAACCAAAAGAATTTAATATTTACTTGGTGGGGTAAAAATGAAAAATTAAAAAAGTGTGAATTTGGTATTGCACGGATATGGATAATGGCGGTGAATTATGCAATATGAGATAAAAACTACTATACAAGCAAGAAATTGGATTTTATATCAAGTAAAAAACCGAGCGCATAGTCAAAAGAGATTGTGCTATAATCAAAGCAGGTGGCGTGGAAGTCATCATAGATTCTAGCGGATTAGTCGTAAAAGGTGGAGAGATAAAAAGTGAGTGAGAAGCAAATATATACAAACAAAGACGCAAATATTGTGAATCTAAAAACAGATTTACGCGCAAACCAAAATCCAAAAAAATACGACAAAAATGGCGATGAGATTATTTGGAAAATGCAGTTGCCAAGCATATCATCAAATTTAGCTTTTGTGATTTTGTCTTGGGTTTCTAGAATTGCGACGCTTGCACTCATTTGCTATTTTTTTGCATTAGGCATAGATAAATATATACATTCTCAAACAATGGAATGGTATAAGGAAGTAGTGGCTTTGTGCCTTGCAATGTTTTTTATCTATATAATACTGGATATGGTGGATTCTATTTTTGTAGCATTAAACCTTAAAACAATATATGCAACTAACAAAAATCTTATCGTCCAAAAACATTTCGGTAAAAATATCGCTTTTTCACTTGGTAGTTTTTATATAATGCACGACTCATACATTTCAAGATTTAATGTGGCTGATGAACTTATAACGATTCAATCATTTAATAACGATATATTCTTTTCTTTCGTTACGCCTATAAATGCTCGTGGCATTGCAGGTGAAAGCGCAATACTGAATCTTAAAGAATTAGAAAAAATTTTAAAACCGAAAATAGAACAATATCTAATCGCGCTAGATGAATTAAACTATCAAGTATTTTTATTGGATTATAGTTGGGTTGCTTTTAAGCAGATTATGGAGCTAGATATGGTAAAAATACAAACTGAAAGGGAGAAAATAGCAAATGGCACAATATAATGAAAACTTGTTAGATATTTATGCGGATTTGCAAGTTGATTCTATTTGCAAAAGCGAATCTATGCCACCCACTCTAAATGATTTTGGTTTAGGCGGAAAAGCCATCACATATAGTTTGGCAATATCAAGTTCCTATTCCAAGAATTATTTAGAAAAATATATGCAAAGAAATGGTGTTTCTAAGGCAATAGGAAAATTATATCAATACAAAATTATTGGAAACTATGGAATCTTGTCATATCTTTATAAAAAAGTTGAAAATAAATCAAATCAAAGGGCAACTGCAGAAGTTGTATTTGAAGCAGGTGTTAGCAAAGCAGTAGATTCTATAATTAAAAATAGACAAGCCATAAAACAAGGAGCCAAAAAAGTTATAGTTAAATCAGCTACAAAAATCGGCATAAATTTAGGTAGTCGAATCCTAGCAGGGAGTGCTACAGGTGCTACTATTGGCACTAGCTTTCCTATTGTTGGCACGATTGTGGGTGCTGTGGTGGGTGCACTTATAGCAGGGTTTGTAGAGGATTTGTATTTTGGCGAAGGCTTATTTGAGGATAAAGACAAAAAACAAAAATTAGATGAGCAACAAACCCAAGACAAACTTTATAAAATCTATACAAACAAACTAAACCTTATCAAAGAGTATCTTTTGCGAAATAAGTATATTGAGTTGCGGGCATTAAACGAATCTGAATCTGAGACACTCTGCAAACACTTGACTAATCCAAACGAATCATATTTCAAATCAATCCTTATAATGCAAAGTTTCCCTAAATATTTGGATAGGGATAAGACATTTTATGAATCATTAAAACAAAACACGAAAGAAACAAAAGAGATAAAAATCACGCCTATAAAAGATGCAAATTTAATTACAATAGAGATTGAAAAATGCTTTGATACTAGCAGGGGCGAAGTCATAAAAAATAAGCAAGTATATATCTATAATGAGAAATTTCAAAGAGTAGTAGCAAAGGGCAAAATAGATTCTAAGGGATATTTGAGAGCGCAAAATGTTAGCGTGGATAAAAAAGACACAATCGATAAATTGAGCTTTATAGCGGATAGAGATAATTTTAGCGAGGATAATTTTGATATAAGCATAAAGCAATATGCACCCATAATAAATGTGCAAAAATATCACAAACAAACCAAGACACTATCATTGCCAAAATTAAGTTTTAGCTTTCGTGCTCCACAAAAGACATTACAATGCAACTATGAAGTTGAGAGTTTAGAAATACACAAACAGCAAAATCGTATTACTATTATTCCAAAAACTAATGCTAAAGATATTGGATATAAACGATATATAAACCTTGCATATATAGCTTTTGACTTGGCAGATACAAATATCGATTCTGATACAAAAAACATTACTAGCGATAATCGCTTAACAAGTGGGTTTAATTATTTGGGAGATGGATTACAAACGCAATTTGGCATAAAACAAGAATGGAAAAATAAAATAGTAGCATTTTTTGCGTATTTTAACAATCAAAAAACTACTCCATTTCAAGTGCTATCATTTGTAGAAAAACCCATATTGATTTTAGATGCTGGACACGGTGGAACAGATGGCGGTGCAATTTCGCCCAATTACAACCAAGATAAAATAAAAGAAAGCGAATTAAATTTAGATATAGTTAAACATATAGATATACTACTTACTAGCCTAAAAAATCACAAACTAAATGTAGTGCTAACAAGAAATACGGACAAAATAGTAACATTAGATAATAGAATAAATATTGCAGAAAATATTTACCGCTATACTCAAAGTAAAAAAATGTTGTTTTTGTCTATTCATATAAATAGTGCTGACAATACTACTGCAAAAGGCTTAAAATGTTATTATAATAAAATCAATTATGCAAAAGATGAGGAAAGATTTATGGATATTTTAGCAAGCGTCATTGATAGAGGTAAAGATAGCAATCTTATTGCACGACAATTTAAAAATACTGAAAATTTTAGAGTTATTAAAAAAATCACCAATATGCCATCAGTCTTAGTAGAATGTGGATTTTTATCCAATCCACAAGAAAGACAGCTACTTGCAACAAAGGCATATAGAGCAAAAATAGCTGGTATTTTGTATAATGCCCTTATAGAATATTTTAAGGGGGACATAGTATGAAAAATATTTGCTTTGCCATAATTTTTGCACTTTTTAGTATGAATCTAAATGCGGATTCACGGATAGATTCAACGAATCAAGACACAGATTCAATCACAAATCCAAAAGATGCAAATCAAAAAAAAATCACACAAACTTACAAATGATTTATTGCAAACGATTTTACCTAATATCATAAGCGCAAAAAAACAAACCCAAAATAATTATCTGCTAAAAAATCCATATTACAAAGCACAAAGCGACAAAAAATTTGAACGCCTTATAAAAGCCATTGAAATATTGCAAAGTAAAGATAAAAAACAAGCAAAAATCTTAAAATATAAAATCCTTGAATGCGAACCCTATAATAAACCTTGCACAAAAGAGCAACAATTAGATATTGGCGAACCATTTGAATTAGAGCAGTATGAGCTTTTTTATAGTGCGATTGATTGGATTAGCGTAGCATTGACAAATCTAACGCTAGGCTGGGATAAGAAAAAAGAGCGCGATTTTAACAATGCGTTTGAGTATATAGAGGGGCAAGTAAGCCTTGAATTAGGCAAAGATTCAAAGCCTTATGCCATATCATTGGCTATGTATCTTTATGTCGTTATTTTATGGGATTTATCTAGCGATGAATCAAATAGCGATTCAAAGCCTAAAAACGCAGTTTTAGCTAGGGGGCTAAAAGATGGCAAAATACTCTTTGACAAATATGGCAAAATATTAAGCGCAAATGACTATGAATTTTTAGAAAGATATTTTAAGTGAAATGCTTTTATTGTATTGTAATATATAAAATAGTATAATTCTGCCAAATGACGATATTGCTACAATGCCACAAGCAATAGTTCATTATTTTCTACTAGAGAGGTAAAAATGTCAGATTCTGCTACCAAAAACCAAGTATTGCACCAAACCTCATTCCTATCCCTCACCATACAAAGCAATAACTGCAATGCAAGCAATAACAGCAATGCAAATAACGCAAGCAATGCAAATAACGCAAGCAATGCAAGCAACACAAATCCAAACTCTGCCAATCACCAAAACTCTAACCCAAACGCCATA
>NZ_JBSIUU010000050.1:0-6290 GCF_053654535.1 Helicobacter sp. T3_23-1056
AGTAGAATTTAGTGGAAAATTTGTGGGGTTTGTGAGAAATGTGAAAAAATTGTGGGGGGTTTGTGAAAAAATTTAGAGTAATGATTTGGAAATAGTGTGGGGTTTGGGTAAGAATTTGTGGCAGGTTTTATTTAAATTCTGTTTTTTTTTTTTTGTAGGCTTATGCTCGTGCTTAGTGCTAGATGCAAATAGGCATTAAGAAAAACTTTTGTATAAGGAGCATAAATGCGAGCGTTAGAAAGATTGTTACAAATGGGATTGGTGGCGGTGTGTATGTTAAGTTTTAATGCGTGCGGACAGCAAAGAGCCGAAGAAAAAAGTCAGTGCGTGCAAAAATGCGACACAAACCATTGTAGCGGATTATTTGCAACAAACGCTTGTAAGCAAAACTGCATACTAGATTGTGGTTGCACATATTCTTATACAGATGGTGGGGGACAAATTTCATACACTTGTAAAGGCGACTAACTACAAAACATTACCATAATTTCAAAATCTGCTATAATACTTTGCAAATATGCGTTTTTGCGCAAATGAGCGCAAAGACTTGCGATTCTGCATAAAAGCATTTGTAAGGAAAATAGCAAATGGGGTATGTGGCGTTTTGGAGATTTTGGATTTTTGCAAATGTGGCTATGGCAAAGCTAGCGATACTCTGCGTAGCAATCATCATAAATGGCTGTGCCAAATACGAGCTAGAATCCACGCAAGAATACAACGCTAATGATTCTAGCCTAGCAAATCAATCCAAAGCACCAAAATCTAGTAATACTTCAAAATCTAATACCCCTGCTAAGACACATAGCCAAGAGGCTTCAAAATCTACGCAAAAATCTACAAATAAATCCAACAAAACTACAAATAGACTTGCAAATCAAAAAATGGATTCTGCCAAGCTAGGGTCAAATGCCCCGCAAAAAACATATCTAAAAACAGAATCTAAAAATGCAAAATCTAGCACAGAACCTAGCGCAACAAAGACACCGCCTACGCCACAAAAACCACCCAAACTAGAATCTAAAAATCCCTCTAAAATGCCCCTAGAGCCTACAAATACTCCCGCAAAAACCACCGCAAAACCTACCGACAAAAATCCGTCATCAAAAGTTTTGAATGCAAATAATTTTAATGCAAAAGATTTTCCTCCCAAAGATTTGCCCGCACCCCTGCCTATGCAAATATCATACAATGAGCTAGCAAAATCCTCGCCTAGAAGCGATGGCAATGCGATTTTGCACCTAAAAAAAGATAATCAACAAGGATTTCAACTAATCAATATTTATGATGAAAATGGCGAGATTTTGGCAATGCTTAGCTTTAAAAATAAACAACTTAGTGGCGTAAGCAAAATCTACAAAAACGGCGAAGTGATAAAAGAAGTGCCTTATGAAAATGGCGTATTAAGCGGGGAGGTGGTAAGCCAAGTAGGCAAAATCCGCACCACGCAAATGTATAAAAACTCTAAAAAAGAGGGCGTTAGCACGACTTATCGCAATGGCGTGGTAATCGGCAAAAAGAGCTATAAAAATGATATTTTAAATGGGGAGAATCTATTTTTTGATGCGCAAAATATCGCGGTAAAAACCCCGTATATCAATGGTAGAAAAAATGGAAATTCTAGCGGATATGTGGGGAATAATCTTGTGTTTTTGCAACGGTATGTAGATGATTTTTTGAGCGGGGAAGCAAAGACTTATGGGCAAAATGGGATTTTGAAAATCTCTAGATTTTATAAAGATGGCGTGCTAGATGGCGAAGAAATCGTCTATGACTATCCTAGCCAAAAGCCCTTGCACAAGGCTTTGCATAAAAATGGCGTGCTTGTGTCGCCATATCAAAACTATGACAAAGAGCAGGTGTATTTTTCTATAAAGCCACTAGATTTTGCAAACGCGCTAAGCAAGGATTCTAGCGGTGGGGGCGAGGTGTGGAGGTATCCTAGCGGGCAAATCGCCTTTGAAAAAAGGGGAAATAGCATAAAAATTTTTCATCTAAATGGCGCGCTTGCAAGCGAGTTTGAAATACAGGAAAATGGCGCAAATGGAAGCACTTATAACCAAAATGGCGTGAAAGAATCAAAAATATCGTATTTGCCACATTCTCATACCCAATGGCTTTATAACGCCGATGGCAAGACGCTACGAACCAAAAATGAAAAACAACGAGGCAAAAATATCCTCCAAACTTACAAAAACGGAATCTTGCATAAAGAAATCATAACGATTGAAGGGGAGGATTTGACGATTTATCGGGTATTTTTTAGCGGGGGCGGAAGTGTGCCAAAACTCCAAGCAGAACTATACGAAAAAGACAAAAAAGTCGTAGGCGGCAAGCGATATGATATAAATGGCAAAGTGATTTTTAGCTATACATTTAGAAGTGAGGATATACTTTTTGATGAGATTTTCACATATAGCGCGCAGGCTAGAAGGGCAAAAATCCTGCCTTAAAGCAAAATTTACGAGATTTTTGAAGCAAAAATAATGCTTTGCTTCAAATGCCAAAAAGTAGATTTTGGTGTAAGGTGTCGCAAAGTAGCACAATGTTGATAATGCTAGATTATGGCAAATTCGCGCAAAATCTGCGTTTTAGAGAATCTACATTTTGTTTGTTTTTTATTTTTGATTATAATTTGGCGTTTTTGCTTTTTTGTTTGGATTTTGCAATATTTTGTAATGATTTGTAATATCTTGCAACGACTTGCGACAAAAAGCAAAAAAATCACAAACGCAAAGGACACAAAATGAAAACCCTCTCAAAACTTACACTTGCTACGGTATCTAGCCTAGCCCTTATGAGCAGCATTTACGCACACCAACACAGCCAAGAAAACGCACAGCCTACTAAGTGCGCTTCTTGCGGAGCTATGAGTGCTCAAACAAACGATGAATCTAGCACGCAATCTAGCAAAATCCTAGAAGCTATGCACGCTCCTATGCACGCACACACGCCATCAAGCACAAAAAGCGTGGAGATTGACTTTTTGAGCGATATGATACCTCATCATCAAGGCGCGATTGACTCTGCCAAACTACTACTTCCTCTAACCAAAAATCCTCAAGTAGCATTGCTTGCAGAAAATATCATCAAAGCTCAAGAGAGCGAAATCAAAGAATTTAGAGAGCTAATCGCTAAAAAAGGCGTAAAAACTACGAAAATTTCTGCGCAGGAATATAAAGAGTTTGCCGAGAAAAACGCTAAGGCTAACGAATCTATGATGGGCGGTATGGCGATAGAAGAAAGTGGCGAAGTAGAGATAGATTTTTTGAACGCGATGATAGCTCATCACACAGGTGCGGTGGATAGCTCTGCTATCGTGCTAGCCTATACCAAAGACAAAAAAACACAAGAAATCGCAAAGCATATCATCGATGAGCAAAACACCCAAATCACTGCGATGCAAAAGCTAATCGAAGATATACAGGCACAAAAAGCAGAATCTAGCAAGCCACAAAAGAGCAAAAAATAGCTTGCGTAAAACGGATTTTGCGCTTTTGGCGTTTGGGACGCTGATTTTGTAGGCTAGCGTGGTAGCCTCTCTACAAAGAAGGCGCGAAATCCAAAACTACCAAAATCTACAAAATATCTACAAAATTACAAGAGGGCTGTTTGGATTCTTATCAATATGGCGAATTGCTAAAAACTTTGCAAAGCAAATACGCCACTATCGGCGAGATTATCAAGCCCTCTGTCTTGCAAGATGAGCTAGCCAAATTAGAAGCGTTAGAATCTGCGCCAAACTTCTGGGAAGACGCCAAGAGGGCTAGCGAAATATCCAAGCAAAAAACCAAAATCACCAAAACTCTGCAATCCTACACCGCACTAGGCAACAATCTAAACGATAGCGCGGAGCTCTTTGAGCTAGCGAGCGCGCAGGGCGATAGCGATACGCTAGAATTGCTTTTCGCAGAATCAAGCGCACTAGAATCCTCCGTGCTCAAAGCCGAACTAGAGATTTTGCTAAACTCCCCAAATGACGCGCTCAATGCCATTATCACTATTCAGCCCGGAGCGGGCGGGACGGAGGCGCAGGATTGGGCGAGTATGCTCTATCGTATGTATCTGCGCTGGGCGGAGCGGCGGGGATATAAAGTCGAGATTTTGGACTATCAAGACGGCGAGGAAGCTGGAATCAAGGGCGCGGCATTTCTTGTCAAAGGCGAAAATGCCTTTGGCTATGCAAAGGCGGAATCTGGCGTGCATAGGTTGGTTAGAATCTCGCCCTTTGATTCTAATGCTAATCGGCACACGAGCTTTGCAAGCGTGCAGGTAAGCCCTGAAATCAACGATGACATCATAATCGAGCTAGAGGAAAAGGACTATCGAATCGACACATATCGCGCAAGTGGCGCGGGCGGACAGCATATCAACAAAACCGATTCTGCGATTCGTATCACGCATTTCCCAAGCGGCATAGTCGTGCAATGCCAAAATGATAGAAGTCAGCACAAAAACAAAGCCACCGCGCTAAAAATGCTCAAATCCAAACTCTATGAAATCGAGCAAGCAAAGCAAAGAGAGAGCGCAAACACGGGGGAAAAAAGCGAAATCGGCTGGGGACATCAAATCCGCTCCTATGTGCTAGCCCCATATCAGCAAGTCAAAGATTTGCGCTCAAACTACGCGACAAGCGATACGGCAGGGGTTTTGGACGGGGATATAGACGCACTCATCGAATCGGTGCTGGTGATGAAGTAAAATAGATTTTGGATAGATTTTAGGATTTGGGGGTTTTTTAAGTTTGTTTGGGGGTTGGGTTTTGGTGTGTGGGGATTTTGCTTGTATTGTTTGGCTTACTTGTTTTTTTGATTTTATGCGTGGGGTTTTGTTGTGGGGTGTTTTGGTGCTTGGGGGTTGATTTTGCGGGATTTTGCGGTGGTTTGCAGTGGCAAAATATTTGGCATTTTTTTAAACAACTTTCAAACAATATTTAGATTTTGCCAAAATCATTTTTAAGTCATTCTAGCAAAAATTCGTATTCATAGATTTTTGGCTGTATTTTTGTGGCTAAATCATTTAGGGCTAGGCGTAAGTTTGCTAGTAAATCGTTATAATGAGAATCCTCGCTTTTTGCGTTTAGCTTGCCCTGCTTGCCGTTTTTAGACTCGCTTCGTCCTTGAAAATACTCTTTTATGTCATACAAACTTGCGTCATTTAGGTATTTCTCGCTAGATTTTGCCTGCGCGTGATAATATCGCCATAGCTCTAATCCCGCGCTAAAAACGGCTTTTGCCTCGCTTGAAAAGGTCATTTTTTCATTTGGGACAAAGCAGTCAAGAAGTGTCCCATTTTTGACTTTGCCATTTATGAAACGCACCATAAAATCGCTTCTAAATGCTTCTTTTGCGCCGACTTCTTGCTCGCTAAATGGGATAAAGTGGTTTGTGGATTTTAACCCACCCCCTTTATCCCCCTCCGCAATGGAGGGGGAGATAGAGAAAGCCCCTCCCCTTGCGGGAGGGGTTTGGGGTGGGGTATTTATCGCAAGGGAGGGGGAGAGATTTGCGCTTATGCGATTTTGGGAGTGAAAGAGGGCGTAAGCTAGGCAGTCGTTGTGAAATTCGCTGTCGCCTCGCCATTTATTTTTGGGAAACAAAAATTGGTCTCTGTCATTTATCCACGATGATTTTATAGCGTGTCGCACCGCGAAATATATGCAAATAGGAATTAGATTGTATTTTGTGATTTGAGCCACTTTACTTTCTCTTATATTGTTTTGTGTTGGTTGTGTTGAAATATAAACACTATTTTGAGATTGAAAATCTGCACCCATTAAAGTAAGCCACGCTAAATTTTCATTGTTTTTATCATAAAAATTCCTAACCCAATCGCTTATAAATATATTCTTTTTATTTTTATTTGGAGTATAAAAATTCTTTTTCCCGATTCGCTTATTGTTTTCATTAAAAATATCTAATTTGATTTTTTTAATGTCTTTTTTGTCTGCTAGATTCCATATCAAAAAGCCGATAGGGAATTGTCCACTGACATTGTCAAAGGTGTAGGCTGGAATAGCGAATCCTTTTAAGAATTTTGCCTTAAATGTTTCCCTAAATTTTATAAAATTATTTGAATTGATATATTTTAATTTGCCAAAACTTGCTAGAGTGCAACTCGGAATCTCTTCGTGTATTCGTATAAAAAATTGCGAAAAAACTTCATTTACACCACGCCCAAGAAGTTTAAAATATTTTTCATAGATTTCACTTACTGAAACTCCCGCTTTATTCCCATTGCCACTTGTTCTAGCCTTTGCAGAGCTTGCCTCTGCATACGGCGGATTGATAAAT
>NZ_JBSIUU010000051.1:0-6107 GCF_053654535.1 Helicobacter sp. T3_23-1056
ACCCCCTAGCCCCCTCCGCAAAGGGAGGGGGAAATCCTGCCATTGCAAGATTTTACATTGTCGTCATTGCGAGATATTGCAACTTTTGAAAAAAGTTGCAATATCGTGGCAATCTATTTTGTTTATATTAAATTGTAGATTGCCACGCAAATGCTACTTTTTACAAAGTCGCATTTGCTCGCAATGACGAAAATCCACGCAAAACAAAAATCTAAAAAATCTAGCCACTTTATTTTTTATCACAAATTTTGCAAAAATTATCACGCTTAAAAATGAAAAGGGATTTTTTGGACGGGGATTTTTAAGCCCGCTTACGCCAAAAGCGGAAAGACGCAAAAAGCCACGCACACTTTTTGCGCCACTTGACACTCTCCTTGTAAATGGGATTAAAACCCCAAGCGCGCAAAAAAGTCCCCCAGCTTTTTTGCGCGCGATTTAGTGCAAATGCTTTTTAGCAGTGCGATTTTATGCAGTGCAATATTTCGCAGTGTAGGAAGTCCTAGACTAGCCCCATAAGCTATGTTTTGGCAGTGCGATTCTGCCCACTGCTACCAAAAATCTAAAAATACCAAAAAACTAGATTTGCCACGCAAACACATAGTTTGCGATGGCAAAACCCACGCCAAAGCCCCCTCCGCAAAGGGAGGGGATTTTAGGTTGCCACAGCCACGCAAGCTAGATTGCCACGCGGATTTTTTCAAAATCCGCTCGCAATGACAAAAAAAACTAGATTGCTCAAAATCACGCAAGCGCGATTTTTGGTAATGACAAAAAACTAGATTGCCACGCCGTGCAAGCACGGCTCGCAATGACAAAAAGAAGCAGCAATGAAAACACAAGATATTTTACTACGAGTGCGAAGCAGGCTAAGAGATACAAGCTACACTGCAAAAGGTGGCGTGAGCTTTAGCGATGCCGAGCTAATCGATGCGCTAAATGACACCGCCATAAAAGTCATAAAAGCCCTAAAAATCAACATTTTACAGCACGCAAAAATCATAACCCCCACCAAACAAACCATTATTTTGCCTTTTTTGCCAGCCTGCATCATAAAAGCCACTTACAACGGCGCACAAATCCCCCTAAAACCGCAAGCCCAAATCATAGCAAACCCACCAAAAAGCACCACGCTTTACCCCATAAGCCCCAAAGAATACGCCCTAAGCCCCGCAAAGCAAGATGGAATCATAGAAATTTGGGCTAGCTTTTATAAGCCTGCAAAGCGGGCAAGCGATGAAATCGCGCTAGATGATAGCTTTTGCCAACTTTTAGTTTATGGGATTTTGGAGCGAATCTTTCAAATCGAAACAAATGAAAACAATTTGCAACGAGTGAAATTCTACGCTAGTGAATTTTCACGCGAATTAAGCAACATAAGCGACTTGCTAAACAAAACAAGTGAATCAGATAATGCGTGGCAAACGCAATGCAAGTTTTACTAAGAATTTTAAAAAATGCAAAAAACCAAAATCTAGCCAAAAAACACTAAAAGCAAACAAAAAGCACGCAAAAACCCGCACAAAAACACCAAAAATGAGGGAAAAACAAATGAAAAAACGCCAACGCCACTATGAGCGACAACACACACGAAAAACACGGCTAAACCGACTTTACACCTCCGCGCTATGCGGTTTTTTAGCTTTTTTGCTTTACTTTTTGGTCGTTATTGTCGCGGTGGCGATTTTTGCAGGCTGTGCTAGGGTGGTAGAAAAAGAAGTGCTAGTGCCTTTTGAGGTTTCTATCCCCGTGCCTATGAAATGCCAATATGAAATGCCAAAAGAAATCACGCCAAATTTGCAAGATTTTAATGCCATCTATCACTCTTTGCTAGAAATCCTAAAGCGCGACAAAGAGCTAAGGCAATCACTAGGGCAAATCCCGTGCTTAGAGCTAAAATAAAACGCAACTTGCTAGAATCCCTGCAAGCAAGAATCCTAATCGACACTTTGCAAGAAGCAAAAAACCCTAAAAACGCCACAAAAAACCGCAAGCAAACACTACAAGCCCGCTTTTTTTGGGATTCTCTTTTGTTTTTTAGCATTTAAGATTTTTGCATTTTTAAAAAAAACTAGCCACTTTATTTTTTTTCACATTTTTTGCAAAAATCGCAAAGTTTTTTTAATTTTTAGAAAAGGAGGGCAAAATGCCTGAAAACGATGACTTGCAACAAGCAGAGCCCACCCCGCCAAATCCTTATGATACCAGCGGGGAGCTAGCCGAGCTACAAACTCTGCAAAATGAGCTAGCACAAAGCGAGGAAGCAATCGAGGGCGAATGCGCTAAAACTATCGCTAGCCAGCTAAACGAAGCCGATGATGAGCTTTACTTTGAGGACAAAGAGGGCTTTATAAAGCGCGTTTTTGCCTTGCAAAATGCGTGGATAAAAGAAAATATCGGCTCTAAAGCTGAGAGGGCGCAAGAGCTAACAAACTCTATAAACTCTAAAAATGAGCAAGCTAGCATCGAAGCAGCCGCGCAAGAGTTTCAAGCCGCACACCCCGAAGCTAACATCGCCACTTTAATGGAGTTTTTAGAAAACGAAGTGCCTCCACGCATAGCAAACGCGCTAAAAGCAGAGGAAGACCCCCGAGCGTTTTTTGAAAAACTTTATGAGTTTTACACAAGCACACAGGGCGAGCCACAAGCCCCACAAGAGCCAGAGGAGCTACCCGCACAACTTCAAGGCGTAAGCAAGCAAGCAGATATGAGCGGAAGCAACGAGCCTATGCCTATGGATAGGTTTTAAAATCAAACTTAACAAAAAGGAGCAACAATGCCAAATGTAGAAAGCGGAAATTGGATTGAAAATCCAAATATTAGTATAGAAATCGCCAAAGAAATCGAAAAAGCCTACTGGAAAGAGTGCAAAATCGAAGCGGTTTTAGGCAGAGGCAAAAACCGCGCTTTGCGAAGTTTTCAAGTAAAATCTAGCGCACCTTACCGCCCTAGAATCAAACAAAGGCTTTTAGGTGATGGCGTAGAGGGAAATGCGGACTTTGATAGCAATGTCGATAAAATGGAAATTTTTGCTACAACGCTTTTCCCCAAAGTCATCGGCAACAGCTTAAATAGCGACATTGAATTTTATTCTTTGATGAATAATATCGATTTTGCAAAAGAAGCGACTGAAAGCCTAAAAAGCTGGATGGTGGATAAAGTCAATCGTAGCATTGTCGCAGCGCTTGCAAATGATATAAGCAATATCGTTGTAAGCGATGCCACAAAGGGCGTGAAAGAATCACACACCAAAGCTAGCGTAGCAGAAGCCTGCAAAGCTATCGTAAAAGGCGACACGCTAAGCGTAGCGGCGTTGCGTAGAGCGATTTTTATGGCAAAAACAGGAATCGACTACAAAAACGGCAAGGCTAGCACCATAAAGCCCACAAGAATGACTACAAAAACCATCGCAGGCGTGGAGCAAGATATTTTCTCATACTTGATTTTGCTTGACACCTACCAAGTAGAGCAAATCAAAAAAGACCCCGAATGGATAGAAGCACAAAAAGCCCTAACCACAAACAAAGGGCTTGATGCAGGCTTTTTCACAGGGCTTGTAGGCGTGATTGATGGTTGCCCTGTGCTTGATATGGGAGTTTGGACGGCTGACCAAGTCGGGCTACCAAATAGCCAAACAAACGACACAGAGTTTAAAAACTCTCTAAACTTGCAAAATCATAGCAAAATCGTTGCCCCAAGTGCTTATGCAAGCACACAGCCTGTAAGTTTGGGCTATCTTGTCGGTGCAAACGCGCTTTTGGCTGTTGGCACACCTCAAGCACGCGTGCTTTTTGAAAAACGCGACTACGGACGCAAGACAGGCATAGCGGTTGATAGAGTGCTAACGATTGCAAAAGGGCGATTTGATATGAGCGCAAGTGATAGCTGGGCATACCTACACGACAAAGACATAGGCATAATCGGCATTGCCTCTAGCCTAGAGTAGCCCGCTTAAAACCCCCCGCGTTTTACGCAGGGGGAATTATCCAAAAATCCACAAAAAAGGACAACAAATGAAACAAAAAGTAAGAAAATTTCAATATGTCGCAACTCCAAAATTTAGCTTTAGCGATTTTGCTACTGCTACGCCAAAAATCGCGGCGATTTTGCCAAGTGATGCCGTGATTTTGGGAGTAACTTTGCTTGTAACAAAACCTAGCCAAGCAGATGCCACGCTAGATGTCGGGCTAAATGCTAGCCAAGATTTGTTTTTGAATGATATTTCTTTGGCAGCAAATGGCACGCACACATCTAGTGTAAAAACCATCACAAAAGAGCGAAGCGAAGTAGTAGTATTGCCTAGCAAGCCACTCACACAGGGCGAATTTAGCCTAATCGTAGAATTTGCCCTGCCAACAACTTATGACTATGAAGTGTAGCCAGCATTTTGTAGTTTTGTTGTAGTTTGTGCTTAAAGTCGCTTTTTGCAAAATCTTTTTTAGGGAGTGCAAAAACGACTTTAAGCGCGGTTTTTGTAAGAGAATCTTATGACTAAAAAAGCCGAGCTAGCACAAAAACCCCCGCTACAAACCCCGCAAAAAGCCACAAAAAACGCCTTACTAACTCAAAAAGCCTTAGTTTTACAGGCACAAAGAGAGTTAGCAAGGCTTGATTTTAAAGCCTTTTTACTCCAAAAATGGCAACATTACAACAAAGCGACCTTTAACGATAACTGGCATTTTGATTATCTCTCTAAAATCTTAGAAAACACCTTGCCACCCAAAAAAGATGAGCCAAAAAGAGAGATTATCACACGAGCGATAATCAATATGCCACCAAGTTATGGCAAGACTGAAACCATTGCTAGAAGTTTCATCGCGTGGGCTTTAGGGCAAAATCGCAAGCGAAAAATCATTTACATTTCTTACAGCGATGAGCTATGCCGAAAAATCTCAAACCAAGTGCGCGATTTGCTAAAATCTAGCTTTTGGGCAAATGTCTTTAGCACGCCACCGCAATTTTTGCAAGACAACAGCGCAGAATTTGTGCTAAAAGAGGGCGGAGGACTTTTTGTAACGACACTAAAAAGCGCGATAACGGGCTTTCACGCGGACTCCATCTTTATCGATGACCCCATAAAAGTAAGCGGAATGTCTAGCAGGCTAGAGAGAGAAGCCGTAAAGCAAAATTTTAAAGAGAGCGTTTTATCCCGCTTGCAAAACACGCAAAGCAACATAACGATTTTGATGCAAAGGCTAGGCGATGAGGATTTATGCGGATTTTTGCTAGATTCTAGGCATTTTAGTGATGAAATCATAAATCAATGGCAAGTTTTTAGCCTAAAAGCATTAGAAAACGAGGATAAAACCTATAAAATGGGGGATTTTAGCTATTTTAGGGCTAAGGGCGAGCCTTTATTCCCCGCTAAGCACACCAAGACACAGCTAGAAAATCTACGACTGCAAATGGGAAATGATGAGTTTAGCACGCAGTATTTGCAAGAACCGCTAGTGAGTGAAGCGGGCTACTTTGAGGAATGCTATTTTAAAATAATCCCAAGCTATGAAGTAGGCAAGACAAATGACTATATCTTTGTAGATAATGCAATGAGCGTAAAAGAGAGCGCGGATAATCGCGCGATAAGTCTAATCGGCGTAGAAAATCATAGCGAGCTAAAAGAACGCTATGTGCTAAAAGATTGTATTTATGGAATCTTTAGCGAGGAGCAAACTATAAGCCACATTATTGAATTTATGCTTTTAAGCCCAAGTGCAAAAGTGTTTATTGAAAGTGATGGCGGAGGGCTAACACTAGAGCGACTACTCCAAAAAGAAATAATCCGCGTAAATGCCGAGCTAAAAAGAGCTAGCAAAGACATAATCAAAAATCAAGTAGAATGCTACACCCCAAGCCGAAAAGTGCAAAAGGTAGAAAAAATCAAAGCCCTGCGACCCTACTACAACACAGGGGGGCTAGTATTTTTAGCCACTGCGCGAGGCTTAAGCCAAATCAAAAAAGAACTACTTAGCTTTAACCCCACAAAGCCATTTCGCAAAGATGACTGCATAGACACTATCGCTAGCTGTATAGCCCACGAAGCCACACGCCCC
Organism: Helicobacter sp. T3_23-1056; assembly: GCF_053654535.1. Taxonomy (NCBI): domain Bacteria; kingdom Pseudomonadati; phylum Campylobacterota; class Epsilonproteobacteria; order Campylobacterales; family Helicobacteraceae; genus Helicobacter; species Helicobacter sp. T3_23-1056. Next base: position 6,048 of record NZ_JBSIUU010000051.1, read on the forward strand.
CCAAGCCCAAGTCAAAGCGAGCAACAAGCACAAAAAAGCTACTCAACGCAAAATCAAAGC
>NZ_JBSIUU010000052.1:0-4978 GCF_053654535.1 Helicobacter sp. T3_23-1056
ACGATGATATTTTTACCGCATTCAAAAATGAAGTGAAAGATTTTTTTAATAATGATAAGTTAAATGGAGATTTAGGCAATAAACAAACAAAAAAATTTATAAAACGATACAAGATTTATTTTCATCAACCAAATACGGCAAGCGGATTCAGCGCAACGCTATTTTACGATACACAACAAGATAAGTTTATAGTTGGATTAGAATAACGGATATTAACAAATATTACCATAAATAATAGTTAGAGATATTAGCGCAAGTGAATTTAGCATATTATTAGATAAATTTTTGTAAAATACCAAATTTATGTGATTATATGGGAGCAATCAAATGAGAATTACTAATTTAGTGTATTTGTGCGTATGTGCTGGTATGTTACCATTTGCATTTGCGTATCCTTTGTCTTGGTTTATTTTGCATCTCTTTGGTGTTTGTTTGCATTGTGATTTTCCTATACCAATAAAAACAGCTCTTTTTGGGCTAGCATTCGATTGATACCCTCTTGAGCTGATTTTATGATTGGTATAATGAGTTTGATAGCATCAAGTATGTGTTGTGTAGTGATTTCTCCATACACAAGCTTGTAAAACGCTAGCTTTTTACAAAATGTTTCTATCTCTGCGCTGGTGTATGGGAATTTGTCTGGGTCGTTGTTGTCTTTTTGATAGGCTTGCTCGATTTGGCTTAGGATATTATCTAGCACCATTGCATTTTCAACTTCTTCTTTGATTTTTAGCTTGTTTAGATAGATTTCAAACACGCCTTTTGCCATTTCTACGCTAGGCAATGAAATGAAAAATAGCTCATCAAATCGCCCGCGTCTTAAAAGCTCGGGATTGTTATCTAGGATAGAATTTAGATTGTTTGCAGTGGCAAAAAATATCGCATCAAATTTGTATTCTGCTGCGGGCGTGTGCATATCATTTAGCACGGTCAAAAGCCTGCCTAGCATTCGTTTTTCTACTGCTTCGGCATTGCCTATCATTTTTTCGATTTCATCAATCAGTAGGACAAATCTTTCATCGGGGTGGTTTTTGTGTCGCTCGGTTAGGTATTCAAATACAGAATTTAGCTTATCGATAGGCTCTTGAGCCTCCATAATAAGCGTTAGATTGAGCTGGATTAGAAGTCTTTTTGTCTCTCCTGCGAAGCATTTAGGGAAAAATGTCTTGCCTGTGCCTGGCACACCTACTAAAAATATGCCTTTAGCGCGGAATCCTTTAGATTCTGCTACTAAAAGTTCGCGCGTAAAATCTTTTAGTGTTTGTGCGCCACCGACATCTGCAAGGCTAAAAGGCGAATCAATCACGCTTAAGCCTAATCTAGTCTCTAATGCTTTTGATTCTGGCACGCCTGCTTGTTGTTCTTGCGTGGTAAGCACGCCAAATTTATTAGGAAGTTGTTTGATAACAAAAAGAGAGCGTAAGTTTTTGGGCGGATAATATGGTGCAATATAACCCATTTTATGCGTAGTTAAGTGCGTTTTTATGTCTGTTTCATTTGGCACAGGAACAATATCAGCTAAATCAAATTTAGATTTTAAAGACTCTAAATCTTGGTAGTAAGCACAATCCTCCGCTACAAACCATATCATAGCCCACCTCCTTGTGTGCTATGATATGTGTTTTGTGCTAATGCGTTTTGTGTGAAATTGTGAAGTTTTTTGAGAGAATTACGGTATTTAAGGCTTATAGAGAGAGAATATAACCCCCCCCACAACAGCATTATGAGAGTTAATCGCGTTTTGTAGCTGTGTGGGTAGATTTTGATAAATTTTTGTTTTCATTTTTTGTGCCTTAAAATTTAAAAATTGCTATAAGTATGCCTATGGCTGCAACTACCACGCTTAGTGAAGCTATTTGTATTCCTGCAACCCATTTAAGTGTAGTGGCTTGTGTTTTCATAATTGTATCTTTTAATTCTGTTTTTAAATCAGACATTTCTAATCTAATCTCTGCTATGTCGCCTTTGACTTCTGCGCGTAAGTCGTTGATTTCTTGCTTGACTTCTGCGCGTAAGTCGTTGATTTCTTGCTTGACTTCTGCGCGTAAGTCGTTGATTTCTTGCTTGACTTCTGCGCGTAAGTCGTTGATTTCTTGTCTCAACTCTGTTCTTAAATCATTAGCTGTTTGCTTTAATTCCTGTCGAAATTCTGCTTTTGAGGCTTTAAATTCTGCTTGTAGTAAATCTTTGCTTACAATCTCGCTTTTTACTTCATCAATAACTTGTTTTTTTAGCCTTTGAGAATTTAGCGTCCAATTTGCTTCAAATGCTTTTTGGGCAACGATTGCCTTTTCCTCGCCAAAAGCTTGGACAAAAAAAGCATTTACTTCATCGCGTGTAACTTCTTCTAGCATTTTGTGTTATCCTAATTGAAATTTTAAAATCATTTGAATCGCAACGATTGATAATCCTGCTATCGCAAGCTGTGCGCTTACAATCCATTTTAGTAAGTCATATTTGGATTCTGTGATTTTTTTATCTATGTTGTTGATTTCCGCTTGCAGTTGTGCAATGTCTTTTTTGGTTTCATCTCGCAGCTGTGCGATGTCTTTTTGTGTTGCTTCACGCAAGTTTAACAAATCTTCTTTTGTAGATAAATTATCCACATTGATATGATTTTGGATATTGTTTTGCTCCAAAAGAGAATCAGCAATATCTATGACACTTTCTTTGATTTGCTCCCTATTCTCGCTAGGAATATTAGCAAAGTATGTGCCTATGAAATTATCAATTAAAATTTTAGTGCTTTTGCTTACTGCTGTCATAACATTATCCTAAATTCGCATTTATGGTTATTTGGAGCGATTGCTGATATGGACAAATATCAAAAACCATCTGGCAGGAAAGGTTAGCAATCGCTTAGATATTATACAAGATTATTATCGTTTTTTTACAAAATTTTTATTGTAGCAAAATCTTGTGTGTTTTGGTGCATATTGCTACCTGCGTCTATTGCGTCTTAATCTAGTGTGTTCCTCTTTTAGCTCATCTAGTTTCATAGATTTTATCTCTCTTATTGTTTCAAACTTCGTGGGGGTTTTACTTCTTGTCGCTGATATATTTGCCCTTTTTTCATAGTTGCTTAGCATTTTTCTAAAGGCGTTTGATTTAGATTCTATGGATTTTAGCAAATCATTGATACGCGTCTTGCTCGCTTCTATGGCTATTTGTTCTTTTTGTTTTTCTAATTCTTTTTGAGCTAGATATTCTTGCCTATCTTCGATAACTTCCAAATATTTGCTAATTGTTTGTTTGCGTGGCAAAAGTTTTGAATCCATTTCTATGTATGCGGGTTTTGCTTTTGCATTAAGTGCGGATTCTAAATTGTCCTCATAGCCATTATTTATGATGATATTGCCGATGATTTGCTCTGCTTGTTTGGCATTATTGCCTACAAATTGGATATGCGTAGAGTTTATCTCTCTATCTTGTAAATGAATCTCTACTACCCCCTCTATGCCCTCGCTACTTAGGGCATTTTCGATTTGTTTTTTTATAGAATTTAATGCTTCTCTCTCTATTGGTAGCCACCGCGCCCAAATATTTGCAGTTTTTACCTCCCCTTGCTGCTCCAAATACGCAAGGATATGTTCCCTTGCTTCTTTTGCTCCTGTGTAAGTAAGATTTGGGTCTTTGCGCTTTTCTACGATGTTTTTAATGAGTTTTTCAAATAATTCTTTAACAGAATAATCACTAAATAATAACACCGCTTCTTGCGCTTCTCGCAATAGGGAATCTGAGCGTGAGCTTCTGGCTTGTTGTATCATAATCGCATTTCTTTTATAAAAATTGCAAGTAATACAAATACTATTAACCCAATAGTTTTTTTGATACTACCTGTCAAATAATTGATTATGCAAAGTCCAAACCATACACACAATCCATATTGTAAAAATTCAAATATTGTTTGTAAATCTTTGTTGTTATTTATAGAATCTATATATTCTGTAATTGTTTGCATATTATTCATAGATTATGCTCCATTAAAAATCTGATAAGAGCGTAATTTTTCTATATATGGTTTTAGGTGGTTGTTTAAAGATTTATAATACTTATCTTTGTCTTGTTCATTCATTTTGTTTATATCGTCTTTGTCTTTTATCTCACCTTTTATGGCATTTAGTCTAACTACTTCAATGCCAGCCTTCCTACAAACTGAATCTCGAAAACTATCTCTAGCGGGTTTATGTTTTTCTGAGCCATCATATTCAATAACTAAAACAGGCTTTTTTGTTTCTTTCTCAACAATCAAAAAATCTACATAAAACAAATTATATTTCCACCAATCTTTGTTGCTTTGCTCATTATATTTAGTTTGTAAAAAGGCTGAGAAAGCCACTTGACCCCATAATATATATTTTTTTGTATTAAGGTTTTTATATATCATATTAAAAATTGTTTCCTCGTATTTGTTCAACAGCCTCTTATAATTTAATTCTTTTAACTCCTCTAGTTTTTGTTTGTATTTATCTGCTTCTATTTTTTCTTTTATGAGCTCCTCGTATTTATTTTCTGCTTCTTCCTTATTTTGTTTTATGTCGCGTAAGGCTATTTTAATTTTATTTTCTAATTCTTTTATGTATGCTTCCATTTTACACTCCTATAATTTCTATGACTCAACCCAACTTAAGCGGATTATTTCTCAATTTTTGTGCCAAGATTTTATACAAATCTTGTCTTTGAATTTTAGCATTATATCTAAATTCTGTTTCTTTCAAATGAAGTAAAAAATTCTCTTTTTTGATTCCTTTGAATTTAGCAAGTCTATGTTTAGCATAACCCATTATGTTTGTAGTTGTAAGCGTAGCGAAGCAAAAACAAAATTTTTATATTCCATTTATGTGTTTTCTACCTAGCGCAAATTCATTTTTGCTGTGTTTTAATGTGTTTTAACACGATAATGTGCCTTTGCACAAAAATCCACTAATCCATCATACGCTCCCCAACAATCGCTAAAAATTATAGATTCTGCTAAATT
>NZ_JBSIUU010000053.1:0-4716 GCF_053654535.1 Helicobacter sp. T3_23-1056
AAAAAAACCAAAATCTAACAAACTAGCACACGCAAAAAACCAACCTCCAAAAAACCAAAATCTAAAAACTCCCCAAAAACCTCCAAAAAACCAAAAAAAACCCAAAGAATATAAAAACCAAAAAAACCAAAAACCCCAAAAGAATCTAAAAAACCCCAAAAAATCCCAAAATCTAACCCACAAAAATCTAGCCACTTTATTTTTACACGCAAAAAATCCTAAAATCCACGCATATTTTTCTAAAAGGAGCTTTTATGCCAAACACAAACCTAGAAAACGCTAGCCAAGCAAACACGCAAGAAACGCAAAACAAACAAGCACAAACACAAGACGCACAAAACGAAGCGCAAAATCACACTGATGAAAACTTGCAAAACGCCACAGGCACGCAAGAGGACACAAAAAACGACACAAAAAACGAAAAAAGCCTTTTGCAAAAAGCAAAAGAGCTAACTAAAAAAGGCATCGACAAACTAAAAGAAGCTAGCAACGAAGCCACAAACGCCCTACACGAAGCTAGCCAAAATCTAGCACAAAGCACTAGCGAGCTTTTTTCTAGCGACAACGATGAAAAAAACGATGAAAAAACCACCCAAAAAATCCCAAGCCTAAAAAGCATAGAAAAAAAATATAAGCTAGTAAATTGCCTAGCTTTTTGCTACATCGGGCAAGAGGACTTTAGCCTACGCATAGGAAGCGCAAACTACACTTTCACGCAGGGCGAAATCCTAATAATCCCAAATGACGCCACAGCACAATGGCTAAAACACAAAGATACGCTTTTTGTGCAAATCGTGTAACTAAATCCACAAAAAAGGACAAAAAATGGCAAAATCAAAATCCACAAAAAACGAAACCCAAGAAACCACAAGCGAGCAAGAAGCCCTAGAATCCACACAAGAAGCTAGCCAAGAATCTAACGCAGAAGCTAGCCAAGATTCTACAAGCGAAGCAGAGGGCAACGCAGATTCTAGCCAAGAATCTACAAAAGAATCTACCCCAAACAAAGACAAGGGCGATTCTAGCCAAGAATCTACGCAAGAATCTAGCGCAGATTATTTGATAGGGACAACGGGCGAGCAAGCCAAAAAACTAAACCAAAGACAAGACGCGGGCGATATTAGCCTAAAATCCACAAAAAATCCAACCCAAGACACCACACCAACCCAAAATGGTGCAAAAAAGTTTAATGAGATTTTGACAAACGCGCTAGATGAAAAAGCGCAGTGGAGGGAACAAATCCGCGTAAGTTTGCAAGCGATACAAGAAGTTTATATCGCTTTTGTAGCCTTAGATGAGACTTACCAAACAGGGCTAAAAGCCACCGATGACGCATTAAAATCTTTAGCAAATCAAACGGAGCGAGTAGATAGCCTAGCCACCCAAATCGCTACTGCCATAGCCCAAGCAAAAAAAGATTTTGCTAGAGTGCAAGAGGAAGCAAACAACGCGCTAACTCTAGCAAACGCCACCATACAATCCACCGCACAAAACGCAAAAATCACCAATGACAACCTAAAAGCCACCGAAGCCATCTGGGATAAAACACGCGAAATGGGGCAAACTATCTTACAAAAAGAGGAAGTTATAATCACGGCTTTTGAGAAATGGAAGGCATTAGATTCTATGCTTTTGCAGGCAAATGTGCTAAAAGCCGAGCTAGATTCTAAGCTAGAAGCACACAGAAGCCAACTAGCCCTAGACAAAGAGGGCTATGAGGACGAGCTAGAGCAAAAAAACCAAGAAATCACGCGCGGATTTGAAACGCTAAGCAATGCAAAAATCACTGCCCTAGAAACCCTAAGCGAGACCAAAAACACCGCCCTAAGCACACGCATAGACAACCTAAACACCGAGCTAGAATCCCACAAAAACCGCATACAAACCGCAAGCGACTTGCTAGCTACAAGCTATGATAAAATCAAAGATGAAATCATCATAAGCCTAGCCGAATATGTAGCCAAAGTCCGCGAGAGCGAAAGCCCGATTTTTTACAAAAACTCTACGCTTACAAAGGCAAACCAACAAAGCGCGTTTTTGATAGTGCAATACGCAAGGGCATTGCAAAAATACGCGATTTTGCACCAAAATGCTAAAATCCTAGAAAATGGAAAAATCGCTAGCTTTTTAGAATTTTATGAGGAAGCAAAAGTAGTCTATGACGCAGAGCAAGAGGAAAAAGCAGAGCAAGCAGCACAAGCTAGCAAAGACCTAGCACCAGAGACACAAGAGCGACTACAAAATGAGCAAGCTAGCCAAGAATCTAGCCAAACACAAGACAACGCAGAATCTAGCCAAGAATCTACAAGCAATTCTAGCGAGAAAATCCCTGAACAATCCACCACGCAGGGCGTAGATTTAAATCATAAAATAACGCCTTTTATGAGCTATGATGAGTGGATTTATCAAAAATACAATGACATAACGCTAGCCACGCTAAAAACACATAGCAAACTTTTTGCCCTCCCTGCTGAAATAGCTAGCCAAACTCTAGCAAGCCCGCTAAATATAAACACAAGCAAGCTAAGTGAAGTAATGCAAGTGCTACTAAGTGATGAGCAAAAAGCCGACCCAAAAACCCAAAAAATCCAATACATCGACACTCTCATAAAAGACTATGAGACAAACTCCGCGACCACTCTAAGCAAATACGCGGCAAACTAAAAAAAGCAAGCTAAAAAAGCAAGCTAAAAAACAATCTAAAAAGGGCAAAATATGCCAAAACGAGCGATAAACTACCCCTACAACGCCACGCAAGCCTACCTAAAAGATAGGTATGCAAACATAAGGGCAGAATTTGCGCTAAAGCAGGGCGTAAATGAGCTAGAAACTACATCGCGCGATTTTTATTATGAGACAAAAGATGGGCTAAAGTTTTTTGTTTATAAGGGCGATGGGGAGCTAGAGTTTGGCGATGCTTTGAGGGAGTATGATTTTTTTAGTGCTGATGCGCAAAAAATCGATAAAGCGATGTTTGAAAACACGCCCGAGCACAAGCTAGACAAAGACACACGGGATTTTTTAGAAGTGTATGAAAAAAACTTAGCAAAAGGCAAAAACTATCTTTTGCCACCATTTTTTAGCCAAAAAGAGCGCGAAATCTTAGACATAAAGGAGTGCAAATGCTAATCTACAACGAAATCAAAGAGCTAAAAACGCTAAATGAACATCTAAAAGGCGAGCTAGAATCTATAAAGCAAGACACAAAAACCCAAATCCAAAATGAAACCAAAGATTTAGTAAAAAACGAGCTAGATAGCGCGCTAGACACAGCAAAAAGCCACATAAATGCCTATGCAGATGAAAAAATCGCACAAAGCACGAGCGATTTAGAAAGCTATCACGCACGCGAAGTAAAAAAAATGTTTGAAGCTAGAATCTATGAAATACTAAATAGCTTTAGCATAGATTCTCTAAGCCAAAAAATCGCCTATGAGTTTGCCAACCAAAACGCAAACAACGCACAAAACGCGCTAGAATCCCTCATACTAAAGCACACAAGCGATTTTATAAAAGCAGCAAAAAGCGACATAGCACACGCCCTAAGCGAAGCCCTAGACTCTAGCAGGGAAATCTTAGAGAGTGCAAGAGAGCTAAAAAATGAGCTTATCTCAAGCGTAGGGCTAAATGCCATAAGAAAATATCGCTTTGAAGCAAGCCTGCATCTAAGTGCTATGAGCGCACAAAGCAATCTAAAAATCTTAGCAAACACCATCACCGAGCTAAGCACGGAGGGGAAATTTAGCAGTGTAAGCGATATAAGCCAAGAAGTAGATTCAAGCGAACAAATCCCGCTAGATAGAATCACACACAATGCCTTTGCTACAAAATAAGGCAATCACAAACAACGCTAAAAACGCTAAAACGCTAGAAAAGTGATAAAAACAAGGGCGAAAAAAGCTAGAAAAACACTAAAAAAAACGCTAAAAAAACTAGAAAAAAAGGACAAAAAATGGCAAGTTTTGATTTTGATTACTTAGAAAAAAACGCACAAGATTATGGGCTAGAGGAAAAAAGCCCAAGCGAGAATCTAAGCGGGGAAAATGAGGAAAATACGCAAGATTTAGCGATTTTAGGCAGTGGAGGTGGATTTAGCCCAAAAGTTTATGCAAGTGGCGTGCCAATGCTTACAGGTGATGAACTGCTAGATACCAAAATGGCAAGCGGGGGAATGAGCAAATATGACATATACACCGCACAAAAAGCAGGCATACCCGTGATGGCGATAATGCAAAATATCAATGCAAATGTAAATCTAGACGCAAAAGTGCGCAACAAATCCTCATCTACCACAAAGCTAAGGCAGGATTTTTACGAGAATATGAAAGCATTAAAAGCGGTGGATAATATCGTAAGCAGTGCTGATGATAAAGCAAAAGGCGGGTTTTTGTTTCGCACAGGGCTAGCTACAAACAACACAGGCTTTTTAGGCGGGCTTGATAGAAAGCTAGATAGTTGGAGTGGAGGGATTTATAAACTAAGCCCAAACGCACAAAAATTTAAAGCCGATGAGGAAACGGCTATAAGCGTGGTAGGCAGAATCATCACAGGCGGAGGCAAACTCTCAAACCAACAAAAAGATGAAATGAGAGATGCTTATGGCATAGGGTTTCGCAAAGGCGAAAACGCACGCGCACAAGCCATCGCACAAAATGACATAATCCTAGATGATACTTTGCGAAAAGCCGAGCTACTCTACCAAAACGGCGATATAAC
>NZ_JBSIUU010000054.1:0-4595 GCF_053654535.1 Helicobacter sp. T3_23-1056
GCTCATATCCCACTAAATACACACACAAAACAAACGCTAATAATACAATCTTTTTCATACTTTGATTCCTTTATATTAGTTCCCAAAAGAACAATTCTTTTGCTAAAAATTCTACGCCATCATCTATGCCACCTAGATAGTTTATGTTTCTATCATTTTGCACATCGACAAACTCATTTGTATCCCATAGTGTTGAATGCCAAAAACTTTTAAGATATTTTTTATCACGGAATCTCCCTCCACCAATGGTTACCAAACCTTTAGACTTTAAATCTTTTAATTTTTGTAAAAGTGTTTTATTGCGAGATAATAGGACATCATACGATTTTATTTCATACAAACTTTCTTTAAATTCTGGTTGCCTCCATTCTTGTAACAAAAATTCTCTCATATTAATTACTCCTAATATATAAAGTGTTTCCTTTTGTTCTATTGTAGTGCCACCAACAGAGCTAAAATCCCTTTTTTTGATTGTGTTATGTAATGGCATTCCGCCAAAATTTAGAGCATAACTTATTTGTAAAGCGCAAGTATTTCTATATTGTTCCCTGTTGCCTTCAAAATATCTTAAAGCTTCACCTTCTGCCTTCTCATATCTCACTTGTGATATTTTTGTTTTTTCTGCAATTTCGTGTGCTTTTTGTATCGCCATCCATTCTTGTTCTCCCTTTTTTATGAGTTTATTTTTTTCATCATTAAAAATAATTTTATAGACTTTGTTAGCATCATTTTCATCTATTTTGTTTATCTCATCATACGCCTTTTTAACTTTATCCCAATTAGGTCTATTGCATTTTATGTCTGCGTTTTTTGTGCCACAAGTTGCCCTCCATTCTACTGCTGCCATTATCTACCCTTAACTACATTTTTAATTACTGCTTCATTGTTTTGTATCTTACCACAAACAACAAACTTTTGATTATCGCTAGATTCTAGCGTAACTTCCACTTCTTCCCCATTCTCATATCCACTCGTAACGATATGCAAATTCATATCATTGCTATGTCTTGAATCATAATCCTCTAATCTTACCATTTCTTCCCCATAGCTAAAATACATTTCTAATATTTCTTTTTGGGATTGTGAATTGCTAGAATCTGCATTTGATTTTGAGTTAGATTCTGTATTAGATTCGTTTGATTTTGCGCTAGATTTGCTTGTAGATTCCGCGTCCTCATTACCATTTTGTGCGTTATCAAAATCTGCTATGTCCTCATCTAGCTCAAATATATCCTTTGCCTTTGGTTTGCCTTGCAGGATTAGTGGTGAGCCTTTGTCGGTTAGGACTTGTGAGATGGCTTGTGCTAGGACTATTTTTTGATTGTCAATTTCTAGCAATGTGGAGCAAATCGAATTTGGGATATTCGCTAATTTCGTGCAAGGACTAGGCACGCCCGCGATATTATTTGTGCAACCCACGATGGAGACATTTGCTAAATCTTGCAAACTTATCATTCCTGCGTCATTGCCACTAGAATCTTGCACACACATTAAATCTTTTGTGCTTGATTGAAGCACTACTTTGCCTTTATGAGCACATTCTATATTGTCAGATTCTAGCAGGGGGATTTAGCTTTGGCATTTAGATTCCTTACTCACATTCTTTGCAGTATTTTTTCACAATGCGTTCTATTTCGGCGTTGTATTCTTTTGATTCATAAAGTTTTAAGCATTTCCACCATAGTGAAGTTTCCCCTAATGTTGAAGCATATACATACACCTGAATTTCATCTAAAATTTTTTTATCTAACTTTGAAAAATTCAATGCTTTAAGTTCATTCTGAACGCTAGAACCTTCACGAATATATATAGCACTTGCAGATAAGCACAATGTATGTCCCCACATTTTATATAGCTCTATGGCATTTTCTTTAAGGCTAAGTCATTGATCATAGCTTCTTTATAGCTACCTCTTAGAGGATAAAGAGGCAAATTTGGTAATCGCTTTTTATTTTCATCTTTTTCTTCCCATTCAAGAACTTCTATTAAATTTTTCTTTTTCTTATGAGGAATAACTTCTCTTAAAATTATATTATGGGATTGTGGTGGTAATGAAAAAACTATATTACAAGCCACCAAACAAATTAGTAAAATTTTTATTGAATGTTGCATTTGATTTTCCTATGATAATTGCCAAAAATAAAAAGTTTCAATAAAAACATTTCCATCTAGCCAATTTGTATTATCAGCAAAATTATCACCATTCCACAAAGTAGTATGTCCTACAGCACTGCTAAATCCTTTAATTCTCATAAAAACAATGCCATTTTTGCTACATTTACTAAAATTTTTCATTATAAAACCTTTTTAAAGAATTGCTAGTTTATTTTATGTTTACATATATCATTTTGCGCTTTCAAACTTAGTTATTTGTATGTTTCATTTTTTTATTTTTACGATAAATTTTACCCTGTTTAAAAAGAACATAGCCAAGTTCAGATTCTTTATAATGATAAATTTCAATGTCATCTATATCTATCTTAAAAACAGGGATTCCACACCAATCCACCTCGCCACGATATATAATTATTTTGTCTTTTCTTTTATCGCGCTCAAATATTCGTAGCTTCCCACCATCGCACGCATTCCCCATAGGCATATCTTGAAATATCCACACTTCTCTAAAATCATTAAATGTTGCATAAAGTGCGAGTTTTGGGACATATTCAAACTCACAATCCCTTTGATAAACTGTATTCTCATCAATGATAATACTACATTTATCACTCTTAGCATCTGCGATGAAAGACATATAATTCGCTTTAAGTCTGCTTTGGATATTTTGCGAAAATTCATCTGCACTCAATAACACCACGCTAAATGCAATACATAGAGTTAAAATACACCTTTCCATTTTTATCCTTTATATTGTTCTAATCCTTTTTTAAGACTTCCTCTTATCACTAATCCTGCTTCGGTTTTTGTCAAAATCTATACTGCTCATTTATGTGTTACCTTAATATTATTTGCATTTTCCACTTTTATAACACTCTTTCTAATAACTCGTCATTTATCGACTCTAGCGGGATTAGATTCGCCATTTCAGCGTCATCGCGTGGTTGGCGGTAATAAATGAGAGTTTTGTCTATATGATTTCTCGTGCGCTCAAATTCCTCATCTGTGCTTTCCCTGCTAACTATACGCTCACCATATTGATAGAGATAAAATCTCTCACTACGAAGCTAAAAAGTCAAATACAAAATCCTATCCACAAATTCATATCTATCATCATTATGTATTTCCAAAGTAAAAAAATTATTTTTATGCACCAACACATAATGCGTAAAATATGCGTTTATGCAAAAGCTATGTGGATTTTCTATGTTTTTATATCCTACGATACGCACATTGGCAGAAGCGGTTCGAGTGCCTAGATATTCGTGATTAAGAATATCCACAAAAAAGTATTTTTCTTTGTCAAATATTGTAGGTGAGTAAAATCCTATAAAGGTATTTTGCGCTTCGTGTGGGAAAGATTTTAGTTTTTGCTTGGCTAACTCTATGATTTTGGGCATATCGTTTTTAAGATTCTCATCAAGTGGCTTTTTAGAATAGTTGATAAAATCCTTAAAAGGATAGCGAAAATACCCTAATTTTTCTATTGCATCGGCATATAATAAAGTGCATATCAACGCTAGGCTAACTAAAATCTTTGAAAATGTTTGCATTTTTCACTGCCTTTATTTTTTAGATTCGCGTAAATCGTTATGCGAATCGCCCACAAACGCGCCGTTTTTATCGATCAAGCCGTCATTATAAAGTGCTCCAAATAATCTCATTGCAAAAAAGTATTCGTTTTCATATTGTGGTGGCGTGTATTTGTCTAAAAAGAAGCGTTTGTATTCAGTGGTATGTTTTGAAAATATTGTCGCAAAAATATTAGGATTATTTTTTATAATATAGGCATTCAAATCGCGTAAAGCTAACCAATAATTAGCGACTATACTATCAACTACACACAAATCCATAGCCCCTCTACTTGGCATATCAGCGCAAGATTCATAAGAGTTGCTCTCTTTATTTGATTTTACAAGTTTTCTAGCTATCGCCTTGAGTTTTATTTTTTCATTTGTCGCAATATTGCGCAAAATAAGCACATACAGGCTGTTAAATAAATTATCATAAAACGGCAAAACCGCATAAACGCTTACGCTATCAACTTCGGCAGAATCGCATATTATGCCCTCAACCTCACTTAACTTCCCGCGACAATCAAAGCTGGGCTGAACGCAGTTTTTACCATCGCAACGCCCATCTAAAAGGCTTTGCCCAATTTTATATATCTCATCATCAAACCCTTTTACGCTTATAATATTAGACTCCCCAAATAATGCAGAAATAACAAGAGTTAAAAACAAAAATGCAAATTTCATTGTTTTATTACCTTAATATTTTTTAGATTCGCGTGAATCTTATCTAAAATCGCTTAATTCTCGTGGGTTTGGATTGAGATTCTAACTTTAAATCACTCACCACATTCAAACCCCACTTGTGAGCTGTGAATCACATCATAGATTGCTTTGCTTGTATCTTTTGCATTTGGTGGGATATAGGTGGCGTTATACCATTTGGGATTGGCAAAATCCTTGCGGCAA
>NZ_JBSIUU010000055.1:0-4505 GCF_053654535.1 Helicobacter sp. T3_23-1056
TAAGTCTTAAGTATTCTACTACTGCCTTATTGAGTGTATCAATATTTCAATAATGGGTAAATGTGGTTTTTAGACATTTTTAGACAAAAAATTAGGTTTAGATTCTATATAGATTCTGTGATTTGTTTAATGTTTTTGTATTTGCATTGTTATGCAAGATTAGGCTATTGCAATGATGGATAATTTATCAATGGCATTTGGCATTGCTTTAAAAATGCAGTTGTAAATTATCTTAATGTTGTTTCCCCATTAGGAAAATGGAAATAAGGGCAAAATTTGAAAAAATAGATTCTAAAAAAGTGCCTTTATTTCCCTTTTCCCTGTGTCTATAGAGAGGAGGACACACCTAGCTCCATTCCGAACCTAGCAGTTAAGCTCCTCTTCGCTGATGATACTGCACTTTGCAAGTGTGGGAATGTAGGTCGATGCAGGGTTAGGGGAAATTGTTTTTAAAAATTTTTAATACTCCAAAACATTCAAAATAAAACACCTAAAAAACGCTTCACATTCTTTTTATCCCCTCTCAAACAAACAACACAAACAAAACTTATAACAACTTCTTAAAATCCTACATAGACGCTAAAAACATAATGTTAGAATCTTATATTTTTAAGATAGTAACTTTTTTATAAATATTCAAAAAAAAAAAAAAAAAACAAAAAAAGCCACACAAAAACATATAACACCGCAACACGCAACACAAAAACACACAACACCACACAAAATCTTTTCAATCCCACAAAAACCACATTTTATACAATTCTACACGATTCTACACAAACTACATTTCA
This sequence comes from Helicobacter sp. T3_23-1056, assembly GCF_053654535.1. NCBI lineage: Bacteria > Pseudomonadati > Campylobacterota > Epsilonproteobacteria > Campylobacterales > Helicobacteraceae > Helicobacter > Helicobacter sp. T3_23-1056. The sequence continues at coordinate 792 of NZ_JBSIUU010000055.1, forward strand.
CACAACAGAGAATCAACACTTATAAAATCATACAAAACCAAACAAAATCGACACTCGTAAAACTACACAAAAATCAACGCTCATAAAATCAACATTCATAAAACTACATAAAACTACACAAAAGCACATAATACTACATAAAATCACATACAAAAACACACAAGAATACACAAAATCAAACAAAACAAATCCCATAAAAACATACAAAACTACACAAAATCAAACAAGACCATACAATATCACATAAAACCGCACAAAACTACACAAAAACCAACACTCATAAACACTTATAAAAATACATAAAATCAACCTTTATTGCTTCATTTAAAATCCGTTTTTTTTTTTTTTTTTGTAGCATAATTTTTTGCGATTTTATCGCGTTATCACAATGCAAAATGCTGTGAAAATCATATAAAAAGGAGTCAAAATGGCAATTTTTGAAAAAAAGGTAATCATAGGTTCAGTAGCGGGGTTTATAGCTTCGGCTGTGGGGTTGATAGCTGTATTTTTCCCAAGCGTGTTTAATTTGGAGAAAAAATCCATAGCCGAAAAAGCAATGTTTATCCGCACAAAGCAGGATATGGATAAGCTATGGGAGTTTTTGAGTAAAAACGCAAATAAACCTGTTAGACTTGATATTGGATATTGTTTTAATCCAAAAAGGGCTGAAATAGAGCTTAAACAAGAAAGGCCAAGCTACGATACTCCAAGAGTTTTTTATAAAATGGATAAACACATAGATAAATGGTATGGATTTGAGTATGTCCATACAAATAGACCAGTAGGCATCGGGGATACCTATATAGACCACATAGGGGACAATCCAAGAATGGAATATAACCCCGATATTGATATAGAAGATGCCTTTGCTAAGAGAAATGAAGTGTTTGATATGACAGCGGTTGGTAAAATAGCTGATTTTGTGATGGGAGCAGAGGGACATCAAGAGGGATTTTACATAGAAGAAGGTGGATTGTCCTATAGAGCTGATTATGGAAAGTATGGCTATATTGTAATTCCTTTTTCATCTCAAAAAAATAAAAAATATGCTTGGGCTATTGGCACTTGGGACTATTCTAATGATAATTTACCCAAGTATGACAAATGCCCAAATGATTATAATATGATACCTTATGGCTATATATCTGGGTATTTTTTTGTTAGAGAGGCTGAAGTTGGTGGTTTTGGTGCTTATTTAGATACGCCATATTCAGAATTTTTGGCTGATTACAAGATAGAGCTTGAGCCATTGGATAAAAGAGACTTGGAAATGAAAAAATACTAAAATCTGCGCAAGTATGACAAAGGGTTTGCTTGCATTTTAGGTGATTTTTGCTTTTTTGCAAACTTATGCTATGTTTGCTTAGCGGTGTGTTTTTATATCCACTGCTTGTGGTTGCAAGCGTAGCAAAATCATTCTCATCAACTTCAATTTCACCTTGCGTTTGTCGCCATTTATTATTTTTTTTACTCCACCGAGTTTGTAGGATAATGCACACGGTGTTTGAGGTTATCATCGAGCTATCTATGCCAAAATCTTTAGTGTTAAATAAGTAATTGGATTGCATTTTATGAAATCCATACTAAAAATTATGACACTAGAAAATCACAAACGGCTAAAAAAATAAGCGAAAGTGAATACTACAAAGAATGGGTAAATCAAAAAACAAAAGGAACTACTTGCGTGAATGGGGAACACGCTTGGACAAGTTGCACAGGACACGCCATAAGAAAAGGTGGCGATGGATATTGCACAAATACGATTCCATACATTACGCCTTAAGTAGTATTTGTGAAAATATTAGTTAGTGTTGTGAGGGGAGAATTTATGCTATAATGCTTTGATAAACGATACAAATTAAGACGATAAAATTTAAGACGATAAAATAAACGAAAAATAAGGATATATATGCCATCAATCACAAATAACAAAAACGAGATACAAGAAACTTATATTTACAAACAGCGACAACTCTATGCAAAAGTGCAAAATGGGCAGTATTATCTATTCAAAAACAATGATTTTGTGTTGGCGAATGATGAAGTAGGAGAGATTATAGATATTTTGCCAGAGGGGATTGATTTACAAATAATGCTTCGTGCATTTAATGCTAAAAATCCTATTGAGCTTTTGCCCTATCTTAAAAATACTATTGGGGATTTTGATTTTTCTACGCAGGCAAATAAAACACAATTTGATAAACCTATTATGTCTAATATTATGTTGGAGCATAAATTCCCTAATATTTTACCTTGCATAATGGATATTGTGCCAAGTCATTTAAATCCAAATATTTATGAGCCAAATGGGATACAACATCTTTCATTGAGTGGCTATCAACATAAGCTACAAGTGAGCATTATTGATAATGTTATGAAAGAGGATTATGGGGATTTTATTTTAAAGCCAAATAGTGAGCGTTTTTGGAATTTGCCAATCAATGAGCATTTGAATGTTAGTTTTATGAAAGAATTTGGGTTTGAAACACCTTTTAATGCTATCGTTTATGATAAATACAGACAAGAATACCATTATATTATTAAACGATTTGACATAGATGAAAATGGTAACAAATTATCACAAATATCATTAAACTCACTAATGAAAAGTAAGGATAAATATGATGGGACAATCGAGCAAATAAGCATATTTTTGAAAGATAGACTAGATGTTGCACAAAAAATGCAATTTCTAAAATTTGTATATGCAAATGCTTTACTTTATAATAACGATTTGCATAAAAAAAATATCGGTTTTGTGTTTAAAGACAATAAATTGCAATTAAGTCCTGTATATGACATTTTAAATATATATGCTGTAAAATCTGCGAGCAAGTTTGATTCATTAGAAAAAAACCAATGCGCCTTACCGATAAAAAATCATATAAATGGAATCCAAATAAGCTACTTTAAACAATCTTGTGATAATTTAGCACTTGATTTTAATAAAGCAAAACATAACTTAGAGGAAATACGAGATATTTACTTAAAAAAATATCCATCTTATGTAGAAAATCTAACAAAAATACCGCATATCAATGACATTGTGGGATTAAAACATAAAATGCTAGAAAGCTATAATAAGTGTTTAAAAATTGCGCAAAGAGAATCAGTATAGAGCTATCTAGTAATGTTTCTAAGCCAACAACAAAAACTCAAACCACTACACCCAAACCAAAACCCCGCAGGCGATAATATTACTCTTTTTATATCTTAATGCTTGTAAGCTAAAATAACTTGCTAATGTTTAACACCTTTTTATAAGTAGTGTTTGTGCTATAATCGCCTTTATGCAAACAAGGCGATTATGTGCTTTATGCGTTATGATTAAAATTTACATAATCATTAAAACTTGTTTGTAAAATTTACAAAAAGGACAAACAATGTCGGCAAATGAAAAAATCGTAAGAAGTGTGAGAATCGTGCTAGATGAGGAAAAAATCTTGCGTGAGGGCAAGTATAAACTAGAGGATTTGTATGCGTATTTAGATGAAATCGCTAAAGAAGCGGATTTGATTAAGCAAGATAAATGCAACTATGTCGGCAAAGGCGATAAAAATGATTTATCGCGCTTAGGGATTTTTACAAATAACAATGTAGTCAAAAACGAGGCAATCACACGCAATATCAAAGAATGGCTATGACTTATGAATGCAGTGCCTTATATCAAATGTCGTGGAATGGCTATGGCTTATGAATGAAGTGCCTTTCACA
>NZ_JBSIUU010000056.1:0-4363 GCF_053654535.1 Helicobacter sp. T3_23-1056
ATAGCATTGAAAGCCATATTTATCGCTAAAATGTTTTGCTAGTTTTTCTAAATCATCTTGTGTAGAATCTGGTTTTAAATTAACAACTGCGCTCCACTCGTAAGATTTTGCTTGAAAAGCTTTATTTCGTGCCTTGCAATGCTTTTCATATTGTTCTTTTGCTTGTTTAATGATTTGTTCTTTTAGTTGTTGAGCTTCTAACCCATTTCTATTAAACCAAAGCCCCCTGCCACTTGAATCAATAGCATAACTAGGGCGTATGTCGGCATTATGCCACACATTAAAATCCTTGCTAGGTTTTAAGTGAATACTTGATATTTGTCCCACTTATAAGCCTTTGTAAGTGCTGTCATTCCTGCGCGATATTTTTATAATTTCAATGATTTTAAACTCCCCATTATTGACAATGCCTATAATGCGATATTCCCCCAATCTCCACCGATAGCGATTATCGCCAAAACCCTGCAAATGCTTTGCGTTTGGTAGTTTGCAGGGATTGTCATCTGTCGATAAAGTGTTGTTAATAAATTTATCGATTCTAATAAAATCTTTTGGCGCGGATTTAGATAATTTTTTAAGATATTTAAAACAATTATCTTTAATTTTTATTTCATACTTAGTCATCATAAGTCCTATTTATATCTGCTTGAAGCTCTCTGTCATTTTCTGCAATTTCATCGGGCGTGAGTTTTGATTCTAGCTCTAATGCTTTTTCGTGTAAGCCCGAATCTTTATACGACATAAATTTAGGTCTATCCAAGCTATCTTTGATTTTTGTTTTTAGAAAATAAGCTAGCTCTTGCATATCGCGCAATTTTTTTTGAGCTTCCTCGCGATATTTTTCCTCTTTGCGTTCTAAATTCATAAGAGAATTGACTAATTGTCGCGCATTCATATTGTTATATTTTGCATAATCTACCATTGTAGTTTCCGCCTTTTTTGAAAAATTTGCTACATTGAGCTTGCCGAAATGATAGCATAATTTTTTCAAAAAAGCAAACTATCGTATAAAAACTTGTTTTTAATGCGGATAGTTTGCAAACTATCCGCATTAAAATCGCAAGCTCTTTATGCGTTAGTTTGTCCTGCGGAGCTTAAAATTTTTAATCATTGATTATCAAAGAAATGATTTTCCAAAACCCCTACAATGTCAAAAATTATTTTGATATAATTCACTTATGGCAAAGATAGACGCGCTCAAAGAGCAATTAAAAATACTTCGATTTTGGCTAGGTTCTGCAATGGCTATAATGGTGGCTATTATTGGCTGGCTTATCACAAGCTATGAAAAAATTAGCTCATTGCTTGTGATAGCTTCCTTTGTTGCTATTGTGTCGCTATTATTTGTAATCATCGCAATTAGCGTAATAATGAATAAAAAAGTTAAGATTGTAGCCAAACTTAAAAAGTGAGGTTTGATTATGGATATTTTTATAGCTTGTTTTTTTGCGCTTGTAATTGTTGCTTTGGCTTGTGTAATGCTAAAAAGTGCTATGAGCTTGTAATGTGTAATATATGCCTTAAAATGTAGTAATATAACAAATTTTTCAAAAACCTTGTAACGCCCTCCCTATTGGTTATCTTTTATAAAAAATATCAAATCATCGATACTATTAAAGTGTATATTTCCTTTGTCAATGCCTTTTTCAAATTCTTTAAAATGAACACTCAACCCACCGTTATTACCCTGCGATACGCTTTTAATTACCAAAGTTTCGCCATTATAATTTACTTTTGTATGGCGATACCTAGTGTCATATTCTTTTATCACATCTTTTTCATCTTTTCCATTTGTATTGTTTGGTGTTATAGCATAGTTGCCTGTGCTACTTTGTTGTATAGAATGGTTGCTTTGTGTTGGTGTGGTTTGTTGCTCGATAGTTGTTTTTGCTTCTGGCGTGAATGTGAATTGTATGCCTACAATTTTGCCCCCCTGCCCTTTTCCTCCAAATCCTTTTTCTTTGATTTTTTCATACTGCAAATTTTGAAAAGCCACGCGACTTGTATCAAAAAGAGTATGCTCTTTAGTTAGCTCTTTTATAGCTGGTTTTAGTATGCGCAGGTCTAAATCGCATTGCCTGTATTCTTTAGGTATATCCATAATATCCTTAAATTCGTCCCATTTCATTTTCATTATGCCTGTTGAGCGGTATTGTTTTAATAGCCTATAAAGTGTTTTTGTGTATTTTCCACTAAGATTTATAAATTCTAATAATTCAAACTTGGTAAAGTTTGAATTTAGCGAATTAACCAAATATTCAAAATGTTCGTTAATTTCTATATCAATTCTTTCAAATTCTTCCCAACTATATGATAAAAAATCAAACTCATCAATTTTTTCTTTTTGATTATACCAAACCACAAAATGATTAAAAAAATGTGTTCGCATTTTTCCAAACATTTTTTTTTGTTCATCCCTAAGCAGTATTGTAAAATCCGCATTAAAAATTTTTGTTTCAAATGTTTTTATAATGTCTGTTATTTCTTTATTTGTTAGATTTTTATTAGAAAAATTTTGTAGATCTTGTGGATATAAACTTATTATGAAATTTTTATCTATTTGTTCTCTAATTTTGAAAATAATTGCGCAAAGCAAATTTTGCTCTTGCTCAGTAAAATTTGGTAGTTTTATTTTGTTCAAATCATTATGATATTTTACAATCTCTGCACCCATTTGCTAATCCTTAAGTTTTTTTATCCACTCTAGGTATAATACCCAACTAGGACGCAATTTATGCTTACACATAATTGCTCCTCGTATGTGGATTTTCCCGAGTTTTTGCCTTTTGGCAAGCTCGGACATTTTTATTTTAAAACTATTAAAACAACAAAAAGTTAATATTTGTAGTTTTAATAGTCCCAATTTGTAGTTTTAATAGTCCCAATTTGTAGTTTTAATAGTCCCAATTTGTAGTTTTAATAGTCCCAATTTGTAGTTTTAAACGCTTTTGCTACCTTTTAAAAGAAAAATTTAAAAAAGGTTTTAAAAAGAAAAAAAAGACGCGCGACGCGCGAAAAACAATTAAACTGCGTTTTTTCGTTTTTCGCTTTTTGCTTCAAGTTGCGTTAAAATCGCGCTTCGCGCTACAATAGGACTACAAAAACCCCGCTTACGCGGTGTTTTTCCTCCCTTAAAGTGCGCTAATCGCGCACACTGCGTGCTAACGCACGCTTTGGGCTTTAAAGTAAGCGAAAAAATGTTTGGTTTTTTCAATATGAGTTTTTCTAAAATGCAAAATATGTCTTAAAACTCACAAAAACACGCCTAAAATCAAAAATAATGCTCTTAGTAGTATGTTTGTATTTGTTAAGTAAAAAAAGGGCTAAATTTTTGATTTTTTAAGGGATAGAAAATTATCGTTTTTTATCTGCTTCTTTGTTTTGTTGTATTTTGTGGCATTTCTCTACCAAAAAATTTATGCCTTTCTTGGTCTGTATTTGGTGTGTTTGTGAGTTTGCAATAATCCTCCCAACTCATCAAATTTTGTATTTCTGGCTTATATTTATTGAAAATTTCTTGTATTTCATTTGCTCGCCGTTCCATATAATTCAATCTTTCAGCACTTTGGGCTAATTCCTTGCCTTGTTCTTGTAGATTTTGCGTAAGCTCTTTGTTTTCTTTTTGTAGCTTTTGGGTTTGCTGATTTACAATATTTGCGACTATGAATTTCATTTGCTGGCATTCTTGGTCTATTTTATTGTTGTTGGTAAAAATTCCCCTTTTGTCATCAAAAAATGCTTGTATTTGGTCTTTTGAATTATCGTGCAAGAATCTTAATGTGCTTTCAAGCTCTCTTTTTTGCCTATCGATATTTTCTTTTTCTTTTTTTTGTTTCTCTTGTTCTTGTTGTTGGGCGTTCAGCACATTTTGCATTTGTTGATTTTCTTGCCTTAATTGTGTGATTTCTTGGTTTTTAGATTCTAGCTCTTTTTGTTTTTCTTGCATTTCTTTGGCGTGTTTTTGTTTGAGTTCTTGTATTTTTTCTTCTAATTCCTCTTCTTTTGCGTAGCGTTGTTTTTTTAGTCGCTCGGCTTCTATTCGTGCATTTACTTCTTTTTGACTTAAAAATTCGTTTTTTAGGGCTTTTATCTCTCTTTTTTGCTGCTCTTTGATTGCTGCAAAAACTCGTGGCTCGATTCGTTTCGCTCCGCTTCGTTGCTTCTCGATTCCGCGCTTCATTTGTAGAATCTCTGCGACTTCGCTTTGCATTTGACTTAATGCCTTTGGCGTTCGCAAACTTCCTCTAAAACGATTTTTGCCCGTTTCCTTGTCTAGCGTGATAAATTCTAAATGTGCGTGATGATTTATGATTTTTTCACCCTGCTCGTTTATATGCCCCTCGTCCCTGTGTATCGCTATTTG
>NZ_JBSIUU010000057.1:0-4316 GCF_053654535.1 Helicobacter sp. T3_23-1056
TTCAACTTTATAAAACATATCAGGGTTTCCGCAGTTTTGGCTATCAAAATATGTGCAAGAATCTAAAGGGGCATAGCAACCTCCGCAGTAAGTTAAATAGTCGTAATATTTTGGATTTGTTTTATAGTCATTGATTTGTGCTTGTGTGGCGTTGATTTGGATTTGTAAATTTTGGATATTGTCTTGTAATTCGTTGATTTTGTCCATTTTTTGTCCTTTTGTTTTGTGGATTTTTGTTGCAAAAAAAAATCAATACTAAAAAAATTAACGATATTTCCATTTTAGTATTTTATAGTTTTTTCAAAAAAGTGGCTAATTTTTATCAAAAATGGCATTTATTTTGCTATTATTTTTTTAGCCATAAAGAAAAAAATCTTGTGGCGTGGCGTTAAAAACCTGCTGTTTGTCGTTTTGGGCGTATATCGTGGGGCTTCTTTTGAAGCATTATGTTCGACAGCTTAAGCCTAGCGCGTTGCGTTTTTTTTGCAATTCGTGCCATTTAGTTGGGGGCATTCGTAGTTGCGAGGTATCTGCGAAAAGTGGCGTTTTTTTAAAAACGCCCTTATTTTTTATCTACTCTAAAAAGTGTTTTTAACCTTAAAGTTTTATCCTCTAAAACTCTTACCTCTACCGCTTTAGCTGTTCCGTCTTTATATTGTTTTAAAAATGAAAATGCTAGTATTGGTTTGCCTGTCTTGTTATCTTTTGTTAGATTCCATTGTGCTTTATCAAAGTTGTAAAAAATATCATAAAGGTTATTTAATAAATCCAAATCTTGTGGATGACCATTTTTTATGTGCCTGATAGCGTGAGAATCTACGCGCAAAGTGTAGTTTTCCAAATCAAAATGTCGTTTTTCTCCTGCATCATTTTGTAGGATTTTTAGCCTGTTAGCGTTTTCTCGTTATTTTGCCAAAATTAAAAACTCTGTTTTCTACGCTTTCAAGGCTACTTTTTACAAAAATATTAAAAATTTTTAATTTTTTCTTTTTGTGCTTTGTTTAGTCTGCTCGTGTTATTTGCTATCTCTTTAGCTAAAAAATCTTTTCCATCACCTATGCTCATTTTTACATTGCCTTTTGATTCTAATAATTCACGGATTCTCTTTTTGTCTAGCTCATTAATAAAACCTTGAGGATTTTGCAAAATTAAACTTTGATTATTTTTTATAATATTTTCTAAACTAGATTGGAGGTTATTTTTGATTTTTTGACTTGTGATTTTAGCATATTTTTTAGTAATATCGTTTTGTAGTCCTTTGCTTGCTAGCGCACCGCTTGCAAAACCTAGCGCGAAATTCTGCGGGCTAAAGCCTTTTATGTTGCCATTTTCATCATACTCTAGCCCTGCTATGCTTCCACCTAGCACGCCTCCCCCTAAAGTCGCATTTGCGTGGTAAATGTTTGGATTGCTAGAATCAAATGTGCCTTTATTTGCAACGGCTTTGATTTGATTGCTATCAAAAACAACAATATAATCTTTTTTGTTTGCCTCGTTTGTAGCAATAATCCCATCATAACCAGCTTCTTTTATCGCTTGTGCGTATCGTGTTGAAAAATTTTTATAAGAGTTAAAATATGAGTTATGATGTGGTAAAAAATCTTTGTTTGAAACATTTTCTTTTTTTAATTGATATTCAAGGTTGGGGGAATCTTTTGCTAGATTTCCAAAAATACGCCTTAATTCATCTTTGTTGATTGGCTTTGTAAAATCTAATGGATTTTTTATATGTAAAAATACTTCGTAATTTTTGCCTCCAAATTGATGGTAATTTTCTGCAAAATCTTTGTCCCCGCTAAACCAAAAACCTAAGCCCGACTCATCTTTTGCTTTATCAAAAATTGTAATATCATCTGCTCCGCTTCCGTGATAAAAAACCTTTGGTGTGCCATCGGCGTTTTTGGTTAGCTCGTGGCTATCTTTGTGCCATTCAAAAAGATTTTTTGCCCACGCTTCGTCTTTGTTAAATTTTTGCGCGATTTTTGGTATAATGTCCTCGTCAATCTCGTTGGGTAAAGATTTGTTACTCTGTAAAAGCGTTTCAGTGTTTGACTTGGCGTTTGGGGATTGATATATTATTTCTGCTCCCGCTTTTAGCTTGTTTTCTAAAGTTTTACTCTTTTTTGGTGCATTTGATATGCTTACAAAAAAATCATCTCTTTCTAAATTTATGCTAGTAAAAAAATCTTTTTCCTGTATTCTTTTTGCAAAAATAACGATATTTTCATTATCTTTTATAATAAAATCTGGCGTATTTAATGTTTCTTTGATTTGTGGTATATATTTGGTTCTATCTTTTTGTATAAGTTTCAATAAACTGCCATTTGTTAGGATTATATCTTTGTTGCCTATTGCCTCTTTTATTGTTTGATTTAGATTTGGCTTGTAGCTTTCGTTTATGTTTTTTAGATTAAAAGTTTCTAGCCATTTTTTGCGCGATTTCTTGGGGGATAATGTAGTTTTGCCCTGTGGTCGTTGTCAAAATATAATCGCCATTTATGTATCGTTGCTGTGTTTGTGGTGTGGCTAGATTCTCTTTTGGCATTGCCTGTGTGTTTGTCGGGCTTGGCTCGCTAGAAAAAAGATTAGGTTCATCTTTTAGATTTGGATTTTTATTTGGATTTTGCGCGGGCGTGTTTTGTGCTGTGGTGTCAATGTCTTTGCTTGGATTTAGATTTTGTGCCTTTTTAGCATTGCCAAAATCTTGCACTTCATTTTTTAATCGATTTAAAAAACGCTTTTGCAAATCGTCTAAAAGTGGATTTTTTAGTTTTTCATCAATGCTTTTTAGCGCGGATTTTTTGCCAAAATTGCCAAAAACATAGTCAATATCGTTGCGTGTGATTTGTATGTAGTTTTTGAAATATTGCGTAGGTGTGGGCTGGCTAGGTTTTTGCTTTTTTAGCGCGATATTTTGCCTCGCTGTGTCGATGGCTTGCAGGGTGGATTCTAGCGCGTCATTTAGCTTGGAGTTTAGCATTTTTATTTCATCGCTTTTGTGCGTTTTGTAGCTTTGGGTGGATTCTAGCGTGGCGTAGAGTTTGTTTTTTAGCGCGTGGAGGGGGGATAGATTTTTTGCACTTGGATTTTGCATAAAAGATTGTATGTTTTGCTCATACTCTTTTAGCACGGGCATTGCTTGGTCTAGCTGTTTTTCTTGGGCTTTAAAATATGCTTTTTCTTGTTGAAATTTGGTTAAATCTCTTTGTGCGCTAGCAACCTCTTGCCTCGCTCTTATAAGTTCGTATCTAAAAAAATCTTGCCTATTTTTTGGTGCATTTTTTGCGTTGTTTTCTAGTGTTTTTAGTTCTTTTTGCTTGCGTGTTAAAATATCTTTTGCCGTGTTTATATCTTGACGGACGCTAGATTGCGCGGAGGTGTAAAAATGCTTTAGTTCATCAAGATTTGGCATAAAATTAGAATGTTTTTGCGTATTTTGTGGTATAGTTTGGGGGTTAGGGTTTTCTAAAGGGCGTTTAGTTGTAAAAAGGGTATCGCCGAAAGTCTTATCCTTTTCCCTTTCGACTTCATAAGCTGTAACCACCCATTTATTGTCCCCCTTACCATTAAAACCTTGTGAAATTCCCAATTTGTAGATTTTATCCTCGCTATCTTTATGCCAAATTGTCGTTATTCCATTTTTAGATTCAACCTCCCCTTTTTCTATGATTTCAGGGATTTTGTGTAAGTCTAGCTCGGGGTGTTTGTCGATTATGTGGCTTAAGCCGTAGCCCTCGTGTTTTTGCGCGTCTGTGATTTTGCCCCAGACTAAATCAATATCGCTTAGCTTGCCATCGATTTGTTTTTCAAATGCCCCTGCGACTTGCCCGCTAAAATCTTGCCCCGCTTCTTTTGCTACGCTCGCTTCGGCTAGCAGTTTTTGGATAGCCCCTTTTCCGTCTTTGTAAAATTCCGCGTAGTTGTAGCCAAAATCTTTTATTGGCTTTAGCCCTGCATATTTTTCAATCTCTTTGCGATAATAAGCTATGGTTTGCTCATTCCATTCATTTGGGGTAAAAAAATCTTTTTTTAGCGTGCCATTAAAGAATTTTTGCAAAGTTTCTAACCGATTTAATTCTCTTTCAATCGGCTTTAATTTACGCTCAAGCGCGTTTAGTTGTCTATTTGTCTCGGGCGTCATATACAGCGTTTTGCCCACTCTTGCGTTGCTTCTTATCGTTTGTGCCTGCGCGCTTATATCTTTATATTTTGCGACTAAATCGCTTATGTTTGATTCTATTTTTTCGTTTATTTCTTTGTTTTTTGTTGGATTTTGATTTTGCGCAGGTGTGTTTTGATACCCTCCCCCTTTCCCC
>NZ_JBSIUU010000058.1:0-4108 GCF_053654535.1 Helicobacter sp. T3_23-1056
ATGATGGATTTGGGGGTTATAAAAGATTTGCTAGAGTTTGTGGGATTTGTGGAGGTTATATGGTTAGAATTTGTTAGATTCTTTGGGTTTGTTGGATTCTTGTGAAATGTGCTATTATTGGGATTTGCAATGTTTGGATTGTTGGGGTTTAGGTTTGACATTTGGAATGCTCCTTATTTAGAGGTGGGAAGTAAAATAATACAACAAAATGGTTAAATTTTGCTTTTACCTCTTTATATAATTCTCCCCAAATGGTGCTAGGTATTCTAATCCGCTAGAATGTATATAGCCCTCATATAGTTTGAGAGTAGAGGGGGTTTTATTGAATGTTTTAGCATAGCCATCGATAAAGGGTAAAAGTTGCTCCCTAAACCTAAATATATCAAATTCAACTTCGCTAAATTTTGTTTCATTGTCCTCACTTGAGATAGTGTTTTTATCTATCATTTTTAAAATCCACACCTTGCACCAATCATTTGGCAATATATCCCAAATAAGCACCAAATAATTATCTCTAAATAAAGGGTTTATAAGTTTAGATTTATTGGATTCGTAATAAGATTGTGCCATTTTATGATTGTAATAAAGTATATAACCTATTTCATCGCTACTGCCTAAATCATCTCTCTCATACCATTCCTTTCCTTTTTGAAGCATTGGTTTATATAATGGTTTTATGTTACCATCGGTTAAGCCATTAGAATCTGTTATGTAAATATTAGGCGTATTTGTGCTTTGTGATAAAAGCTGGGCTATGATTTTGCCCTCTTTTAAATCAGGCTTATCACGCACATTTACAATAAAGTCATTTATGTTGGTTTTTGTGATGGCTAGGGCGGAGGTGGGGAGTGGCTTAAAAACTTCGGCGTAGGGCAGCAAATGCTTTGTAATCGTTTCATTCATTAGCGTTGTTTTATTATACTCAATATCCTCCCAAGAGGCGATAGATTCAGGGAAATTTAGCGTTGTATTTTGTGGGAGGATTTTATGGGATTTTATAATGCCTAGACATAAAATACACTCTAATCCATCTGCCCAATTTAATGCAGTTAAATACTTATCATATTTAGGAAAAGTAATCACGCTAAAATTGAAGGGCTTTCTATTAAGTTCGCCTAAGTTAATTAAATACCACTCAAATTCCACCTCAATCGGCACAAGCACAGAGCCAAAACGGACATCAAAAAATCGTTTTTGTTGAGATTCACTAAATCCAACCTTTGATAGAATCTCTTTTGCAAAATCATAATTTATGTCATAAGGAATCCTCATATCGCCTAAGTCACGAGGCATATGGGATTCATCATCTATGCTTTTTTGAAAATCTTTGGCATAAAGAACCGCATAATTTATATATGGGTTAGTTTCTGGAAAAAAGATTAAATCAATATTTTTATTGTGCTTTATATCAAAACTCCACGAAATGCGGAGGTGTCCTTTGAAATTTAAAAATATCCCTATTCTATCATCATTATAATTTAAAAATAAATTACTTGAAGTTTTCTGGAATGTTAAATCGGTGCTGATATCGTTTTCTAGAGATATTATTTGTCCTCTATGCATTTTTACACCTCTTTCATTATTTTATTTACTATCATTATCTCAATTTGTGAAAATATTTGTTGCTTATTCATACCACTAAAATATTTTCTTAAAAAGGAGCGTTCATTATTTAATTGCATTCTTATGTTTTTCATTGCGCTTGTTGAGTCATACACAATGTTTGATGCATCATTAACTGTGTTTCCAATCAGCAAACACCCTTCAGAATCTTTTGGTGTATTGCCTATATGTATAAGAATTAGTCTTTCTTTTTTCACAAATATATTATGAAGTTTTAATGGTCTATCATTTGTATGCCACACAACCCCATACCTCCCCTCTGGAATTCGCAAATTAACTTCACCTGCTATGCTATCAGGTCCATTGCGTTCTAGTATGTAAGCATAGTTGTTTTCATCATTTGGCAATGAAAAAGGGTTAAACATTTCATATTCTTTGTTGCCTTGTGATTTTTCTATAAACTTACCATTAGAATCTACCCTTTTGCCATCGATAAATATATTCATTCTAGCAAGTGTTGATTCAGTAGTTTCTTTGAATCGCTCTATGAGAATCAAAACTCGTTTTTGTGGTTTTATACATAGTTTGATAGCTTGTTGACTCCTTGTTGCTTGATAATCTTTTAGAAATTTAATTAGTTTTATTTCATCATTTCCTAAATCTATATATTCTTCTTGCAACGATTGCGATAATAAATGCAAATCAATATCGCGGTCCTTTTCTTGTATGTTTGTTGTAGCATTTGTTTTGCACAGCCACTCCCCCATAACCCTTTCATTTTCTAAAAATTGCAAAGTTTGTCCATTAAATTCTAATCGAAACCGTGTTTGAAATATTTTTAATTCTATGGAGGTTACACGGTCTTGTGTTATTTTACGATTACTCCATTTTGTATTGTAATTTTTCATAGCATATCTTGCATAAGCATTATAGATTCCTACTTTTTTTTGTTTGTTTTCGATTATTTCATATTTCATTCCGTTACCTTTTGGCGTTGCTAGTCCCTCATTCTTATCATAAGCAAAGAATATTATGTTTTTATTGATAAGTGTATCTTGTTTATTGTTATTATCTTTGCTTGTATAGTCTGTCATAAGTAATCTTTTATCAAACAAATCAATAAGTTTTAATTCTAAAATAGTGCCATATCTGCCCTCTATTTCTACATAACCTTTTGGAATAAAATCTAATCGCGCAGAATTTTTATCTGCAAGGTTTATGATAAAATCTTTGTTACCAAGTGGTGGAAAAGGCTCATCTCGTTCTGTTGAGCTTTTTTTTAACCTGCCCGTTTTTACATTTTGTCCGTGATAGCTATTATTTACTATCTTAAAAACCCATTTTATGTTTTGCGCTTCATTGTTGCTAATGTCTTTAATGATTTTAGTGATATTACCCTGCTCTTCTTTATAGTTTCTTTCTTGTTGCGTATTACTATCTGTAGCTTTACCTTTTTCAACTATTGTTTTTTGCTCCTCATACACAAATGCTTTTAATCGTATTGTCTGCTTTGTGTCTATGGTATAGATTTCATTTTTCCAGCTGTATATGGATTCTGTATTATCATTATTTATATCTACTTTACCATAGTTATTATAGTGAAAATGTGGAATTTTGTATGCCTTAATTAAGCCTATAAGCACACTTGATTGCTCTCTTGTTTGGAATCTCAAAGTTGCAGGATATGTTATTTTGGTGTATATTATGGGCTGAAGTGGTGTTTTTTTATTGATGGGTGTGGTTCTATAATTATCTGTATTGTGTAATTCTACCTTTAAGTTTGCAATAATTGATTGAGTGTCTATTTCACATTTTACGCTTCCTTCATCTTTTTCTTGTTGGGTAAGTTTGCTTAAATCTATACTGCATTTTTCATTTTCAGGCGTGCTATCATAATCTTTACCTGTAAAAAGATATAAAATTCCCTCTCTTATGAGCGGATATTCGCCTTGTTTGTTAGAGTGTTCCTCTGTTGGCTTTACATAAAATGTTAATTTCAATTTCTTAAGTCCCTTTACCAATGGTAGTTTTTTTAGCTTTTATATTTATGCCATCACTATTAAGGGTAATATCATTGCCATCAACGCTTATGGTAATGATATTATCGTTTGTGATAGCTATGTTAGATTCCCCTATCTTTAGCGTTATGCTATCTTGTGAATCAATATTTAATATTTTAGATTGTATCTCGAAAGATTCTAGCACTTGCATTATAGCATTTTTTGCTTGGGCTATAAAATATTCTTGCATATCCATTGATATGGATTGACTAGAAGTAAGAAGCATATTTGCGTTTGCATTAAGATTTAGCTGTGATTTAGAAAGTATATTTATTTCCTCATTAGCTTTTATGCTTAAATGCCCCTTTACACTCTCATACTTATCCTGCTCTATGTCCTCTTTTACATTCCCCTTAATCGTTACTTCCTTATCCCCACCTACGAATTCACTACTATTATGCTCTACTTTTAGTTTATTGTCTAATCCTACACTTAGAGTATTGCTTGTGCCTACTATGGTATTTTTAGATAACGCTACATTAGTG
>NZ_JBSIUU010000059.1:0-4054 GCF_053654535.1 Helicobacter sp. T3_23-1056
TAAAATTTTTGCACAGATTCACTCGCATTCTTTGCAGTATTTTTTCATAACTTGCTCGACTTTATCTTGGTATTCTTTGGAGTCATAGACCATTCCTATACAAAAATACAAGTCTTTAAATCTCACATTTTTATCAATATAATCTCTCAATTCTGCCAACGCTTCCTTACCTCCAACATTCCGTAAAATAGCTTCTTGCTCTCTTAAGCGATTAGCTATCATAGTATTTCCGGGTATTTTTTTTGAATAGCCTAAACAATAATCAAGCCCCCAAAATCTATAAAACTTTTTACCCTGTTTTTTGTATATTTCGGGGTATTCGTTAGCATTATAAAAGGCTACATAGTCATGGGCATATATAATACTTGCACAAACAATCAACGCGCACAACGCTACTAATTTTTTTATCATTTTGACTCCCAAAAATAGAATTTTTGCACAGATTCACTCACATTTTTTGCAATATTTTTCACTAATGCGCTTAAAAGTTGCTCCATACCAAGCGTAGATTATTTTTTCTCATACAAGCTATGATGCCAAATGCTAAACCCAACCAACGCCACGCCAGAGGCGATATGCAGATTTCTCGCGAAGTTGCCTTTAAAAAACGCGCTCCCCACGCACACAAGCAGTGAAGCACTCATTCCTAGTTTGGCAAATTCTCTTTTAGATTCCACCGAAGTGAATAGCTCTGCGACTTGCAGGGTTTTTAGGCTTAGGCTTGAAGTTTTAGAATCTTTTGATTTTGCCTCATTTAAGCGTGTCGCGCCATTATTTGCGCCATTTGTTGCGCCATTTCTTTTGCTATTATTTGCGCCATTGCTCGCGCTAGATTTTACGCTAGACTTACTTGCGGTATTTGTGGTATTTCTCGCTTGTAGTGTGCGCGGTTTTGTCGCGCTCGATTTTGCCATACTAGATTTTGTGCTAGACTTGCTCGCTATGCTTGTTTTTTTAGTGTTTGTTGTCATTGTTGCTCCTTTTTGTTAGATTTTTTCGCTCTTTTATCACTCAATTTTTTCACACTCCCCCTTGCCACTTTGTAAAACAGCACCACGCAGCCAATCAACGCTAAGGGCATTAGAGGCATTATTTTTTCCTTAGGTGTATGCCACGAAGCGCGTTTAGCAGAAGTCCTATTGTCGTGCCATTATGCAAAAACGCCGTTTGTATGGGGGAGAGCTTCCCAAATGTCGCTAGGGCTAAAATCGCGCTATTCACCACCACGGTGATTTTGAAATTTTTATTGACTTTGCTTAGGCATTCTAGCGCGTATTCTTTGGCGTCTGCTACGGATTCTATGTCATCTTTTAGTAGGACAATGTCTGCGCTTGCTTTGGCGATGTCTGCCCCTTTGCACATTCCGATTCCGCTGTGTGCCTTTATAAGTGCGGGGGCGTCATTGATTCCGTCCCCTACAAAGGCGACTTTATGCCCTTCGTTCATTATAGATTCTAAAATCTCTGCTTTTTGGGTTGGCAAAAGTTTGGCATAAAATCTATCGATTCCTAGTTCATTTGCGATTTCACGCGCTTTGTTTTCCTCATCGCCTGTTAGCATTATGATTTGCTTCACGCCACTTTTTCGCAAGCGTGCTAATGCCTCTTTGGCGTTGTGTCGCACCGTGTCTTTTAGCAAGATAAGTCCTAGCAACTCCCCGTCATAGCCGATAAATAACGGCGTATGTCCAGAATCTAGAAGTGTCTTGATTTTGGCTTCGTGCGCGCTCATATCCACGCCCTCATCGTCCTCTAAAAAATGCCGATTGCCAATGAGCACTTCTTTGCCATTGATTTGGCTTTTGACCCCGTGTGCGACTATGAATGTTACTTCATCGTGGTGGATATGGTTAAATTCTCGCTCCCTAGCCGCCTTTACCACCGCTTCAGCCACAGGGTGGAAATAATGCTCCTCAATGCTTGCAGAGAGGTTTAAAATCTGCTCTTTGCCCCAGCTTGGCGAGAAGCTATGCACTTGCACGACTTCAAGTTCGCCTTTTGTGAGCGTGCCTGTTTTATCAAAGACAAAGATTTCGGCTTCATTGAGCGATTCTAGGCTTTTCGCGCCTTTGATGATGATTCCATTTTTGCCCGCACTTGAGATGGCAGACTTAAACGCCACAGGGGTGGCAAGTTTGAGCGCACAGGAATAATCCGCTTGAAGCACGCTAGCCACGCGCGTTAAATCGCGGTTAAACACATAAGAGAGAATCGCAAGCCCCAAAGTGATAGGCACAAGAGAATCCGCCATTTTAGAGGCGGAGAGCTGAATGGCGGATTTTTGAGTAAGCGTTTCTTGGATATAGTTTTTGATTCTCGCAGTAGCGGTTTGGCTACCCACACTCTCTGCCCAGATTTTGATTTTGCCCTCTTGGACGATTGTGCCTGATAGCACCCTATCGCCTCGCGTGCGCTTTATGGGCGTGGCTTCGCCTGTCATTGAGATTTGATTTACCATTGCTTCGCCTGAAATGATATGCCCATCGATTAGGATACTATCCCCAGCACCCACCACGACAATATCGCCGATTTGCAAATCCTCACTTTTAGTTAGCACCAAATCGCTTTTGCCATTTGCTTGCTTTTCTACCCACGCTTCGCCACCTTGAGGCTTGCTAAGCTCTTGGAGCAAATCATCGCTTTTATACATTGTCATCTCTTCGATATATTCGCCCAAAGTCAGCATAAAGTTCGTAGAATTTGCCGTGCGAAAATCCGCGCGATAGAGCGAAATCGCCACGGCAAGAGCCTCTAGCACACGCGAAGTAACGCCCTCGCTTAATGCCTCTTTTACCCCACTTTTTAGCAATGGAAATGCCGCGATTGTGCTAAATGCGGCTTTTGGCAAAAATGGCGTGATAAAAGGCTCGCTAATAAGCGCGGTAGCGGAGCGCACGACTTCAGCAGAGCTAGGAATCTCATCGCGCAAAGCAAAAATGCTAGATTCTGAAACCTTGCGCTTTGAAGTGGTGAGCAAGTTTGTAAGCGCGCTGAAAATCTCACTTGTGAGGCGCGCTAGCTCGCCCTGCCCTCCCTCATAGCTAATGATAATATTATGCAAAATATCATTGACACGCACGCCTTTCACGCCATCTATCGCCTCCACAGCCAAACGCAAAGGCATTGCTTGAATCGCCCCGCCTTTATGCAGCGCATACGAAAACCGCGCCCGACTTGCCGTGCTATGAATGAGCTTTAATCGCACAGGATTTTGGCGCGAATCTTTACGCAAAGTTTTGGGTGTGATTTTAGATTCACTAGAAACTAATTGCTTATTTTTTGCCATATTTACCCCTTAACACATATTAAATTTTTCATCATCACGCTTTGTTGTCTATACTTTGGCATTTGGATTCCTTACTCACATTCTTTGCAGTATTTTTTTACGATTCGCTCCACTTCGGCGTCAAATTCTTTATTTTCATACACCAAATCAAAGCAAGCATTTATATAGCCCTTATGTTCATACTCCATAGCAACACTATAATACTTCTCCATATATGTTTTTAATTCGCTTAACGGCTCATTGCCCAAAAGCCTTGTCATATTATCTATGTGTGCTAGGTTTATTATCTCTTGTGGCATTTTTTTGCCACAGCCTGATGACATAGTTTTATCCACGCTTGAAGTGTATTTTAAGCAATGAGCTAAAGCCCATCTTTTATAGTATTTGATTGGATTTTGCATAAAAGAGGTTTCAGCAACGCTTTGCTTTGTGCTTCCGCTTTTAGTGCAAGAGTAAGTGTCGGCTAATGTAGGTGGTTCAGCATTTACGCTAGAAATACAACATAACAACATCATATAAAATAATTTTTTCATTATGGAAACTCCCAAAAATAAATTTTCCACCACAGATTCACTCTCATTCTTTGCAGTATTTTTTTATGATTCGCTCCACTTCGGCGTTGTATTGTGGGGAATCGTAAATATCTAATGCTTGATGAATGGATTTGCTTGAAATATTTGGATTATAATATGCGGTATTTTGTCTTATAAATATTTTTAGCTCTTTTATAGCATTATCTAATTGTGGTATATTTAAACATAAAAATCGG
>NZ_JBSIUU010000060.1:0-3300 GCF_053654535.1 Helicobacter sp. T3_23-1056
TTACCCATCAATGTAATAAACCTTTTTCTTAGATTTCTTTTCTTTCTTTTTCTTTGACTTTTTGGACTTAGATTTTTTCTTGCCACCTTCGGCTATGCTTCTAGCTACGGCGTTGCCGTCTTTGTCGGTTACATAGTCGCTCCCGCCAAACCAATACGCGTATTTGAAGTTCAAAGTCGTAGTTACGCCATTAAACCAGCCTTGATATTTTAGCTGTTCGTCTGGGGTGTTCTTTTTGGCAAATGTGCTTGCATAGAAAAGCCCATCATAGCCAAATGACAATTCGTGGTTTTTCTTTATCATCCAGATAAAGTCAAACGCTAGATTCCCATACACCGCAGGAAGCGTGATTTCTTGGTTTTCTTTTGCTACATCGATTTTGCTTCCATCTACAGCCCTTAGCGATAGTGGCAATACTTGCTTATTTAGCATATTATACTTTATGCCAGCCTTTAGGTTTGTGCGGAAAGTATTTCCCCACATTTTGTAGTAGCGCACGCTAGCAGATAGCGCAGGCAGATGCCAATACGCCGTCCCAGTCAGCTCATCAGGTCCTAGTGGCAAGTAGTTGTTTGCACCGCGTGGTTTGTTGATAGTAGTGGCTAGGGTAGATAGCATATCATAGCTTAGTCCTACTGCGGGGCTTAGATAGCTATTTCGCTTGTATTGGTAAAATGTCATACCACCATTTACTTCCGCTCCCACGCTATACATTAGCGGGATAGACACACCCTGTGAGGTTGATTCTAGGGATATGGTTCTTCCTATTGCTTTAAAATTTAGCATAGGCAAATCAACCCCACCGCGAATATTTGCTTTGATAAAGCCTTCCCACACTTTCGCAGGCACAGAGAATGTTTTAAAATAGTTTAGCCCTGCTTGGAGGCTATGGGTTTGCACTCGCGTGTCGTTTGTGAGTAGTTGCGTATCGGTGTTGGTAAATTCATATCCCATATACCCGCCAAATATCCCAGAAGCCCTAAGATTTCTTTGAATCCCAAAGATTGCCCCGCCTGCGTATTCCATCGCTTGTGAGCTACCAAAATCCACATAGCTATGTGTCGCATAGGGCAATGCAAAGAAACGCCAATCTCTACGCCCAGTGTAAGGGATAAATATCGCATCTAGTTGGTCGATAAGCTCATAGTTGTTATAGCCCTTATCTAGATTCTGCCCTTTAGACTGCTCTAGCGTTAGCTTAGCCATTTTTTCACGCACTTTATCGACTTTAGCCGCATTTTTGCGCGTGGTTTTTGAGAATTTGCTAGAGCGATTTGTCAAGCGAGACAAATCATATTGAAGCAATCTTAGCTCTACTTCTTGATTGTAATACCTATCGCTATGGAAAGTCTTTGTCGTCATCGTATCTAGCACATTTTGCGTCATAGCATTGCGTCTCATATAGCTTAGAGCCAAAGTGCGATACGCGCTAGCCGTGTAGCTATTTCTAGCATCTGCGCGCAGGTAAAATGACCTACCATCAGGTTGCCATAGTATCTCTGCAGTCTGCCCAGAGGTGATATTTGCACGAGTTAGACTCTGCCCTCTTGGTTTAGCACCTGAAATTTGGACTGAACCACCTACGCCGCCGCCTGAAGTTGCGTCATCTATGACTAGATTTTCTAGCTTGTATGTTTCTCCAGTCTGAGGCACACCAGCACCGATGTCGATACTAAGCCTAGCGTTATCTAGATCTATATTTGTAGCATTTGCGAAGTAGAGGTGTTGTTGCTTGGCTGTATCCGTGCTTATACTGCCTACACCATTCCACGAGTTGGCATCACTAGCGATGATTATGGAGCTATTTAGCGTGCCGATAGTGGCATTGTTAACCTTAGGGGCTATGATATTGCTACCTAGTGAGGCGTCATTTAGGGTTAGGTTAGAGATGGTATTACTACCTGTGATAGCACCTACGCTAGCACCACCTGTTATGTTTAGATTTGTTACGCTTGTGCCTATGTCTAGGTTTCCTATTATCGCTGAGCCAGAGCGGATTAGGATTTCATTGACATTAGCAGTGCCTTTGACATTTAGCCCAGCTATGGTAGAGCCAAAGCTTGTGTTTGGATTTAGCGACATATATATGTGGTTGCTATCACTTTGGTTGTTGAAAGTAAAATCAAAAGTAACGCCAGAAGCCTGCGTATCGCGGAATATCACTAGTCTTTGCCCTGTGCCTGTGAGTGTGGCAGAAGCTGTGCCAGAGCCATCTACTCTTAGTGTGTTTCCTCCCTCGCCTAGATTTATCGTGCTTCGTGTGATTGCGTTAATCGACCGTAGTTGCATTTCGTATGATAACTCACTAAAAGACATATTTCCCGTGCAGGTAAGGTGCTGATTGCCCTCTTCCGTAAAAAACCTACACGCCGCCGCCGCGCTATCTATGCTAAGGCTAGCTAGAATCGCACTTGTGGCTAGAGACAACGCTAGGCGTTTTTTCTTGTCATTGCGAGATTCTGCGCGTAGCGTAGAATCGTGGCAATCCAAATAAGCCCCCTCCCTTGCAAAAGTGGCAACGCCTCTTAAAGCCCCCTCCCTTGCGGAGGGGGTTTGGGGGTGGGTAGATTTGTCATTGAGAGATTTTGCGATTTTGTCGTTGAAAGAATTTGCATTACCGTCATTGCGAGATTCTGCAACTTTGTCAAAAGTTGCAGAATCTCGCAATCTACTTTGCTTATTCTGCATTGTAGATTGCCACGCAAGTCTTGCGACTTGCTCGCAATGACGGAAGTAGAATCCTTGCCTATAATGACATAATTTTCTTTGTCATATTGAGCGCGTGAGCGCGAAATATCTCTGTTTATTTGTGTATTTTGAGATACTTCGCTTTGCTCAGTATGACAAGAAACCCACCCCCTAGCCCCCTCCGCAAGGGAGGGGGAAACTCTGTCATTGTGAGAATTTAAAGATTGAGGGCTAGAGAGATTTAGCGCGGAGTTACTCTCTCTCTCTCTCTCGTTTTTGCGCTATTGCTAAGCGCGACTTGCTTTACGCCTTGTATGTTTGTTTGTGTCGTTTTCATCGTGTCTCCTTAGGATTTGCCTTAGATTTTGACGCTTTGTCAAAGATTAAGGTTTTTGGATTTTATCTATCTACCCCAAAATCTACAAAGTTTTTTGAAGTTTTGTTTGCAAGGTTTTGCAAGGTTTTTTAGCAAGATTTAGCAACATTGGCGTGAAATCTATGCAAAAAATTGCTTTTAAACCCTGCGTTTTTAATTTGCATTTAAAAAACTCGCGTTTTAAAACTTGCATTTAAAAACTCGGGTTAAAAAAACTCGCATTTGAAAAACCTGCA
>NZ_JBSIUU010000061.1:0-3292 GCF_053654535.1 Helicobacter sp. T3_23-1056
CGTCATTGCGAGCAAATGCGACTTTGTCAAAAGTAGCATTTGCGTGGCAATCCACATTTGCCCCCGTCATTGCGAGCATTGATTTCCCCCCTCCCTTGCGGAGGGGGCTAGGGGGTGGGTAAATCCGTCATTGCGAGAATCTGCGAAGCGTAGCGAAGCAGATTCGTGGCAATCTATAAATAAAAAAACATTGTCATACTAAGGTTTCGCAATAAACCGAAGTATCTCAAAACCTCAAAATGTAAGTAGAGATATTTCGCGCTCACGCGCTCAATATGACAAAGAAATGTTCGTTATTACGAGCAAGGCTTTTGCCTTGCATGGCAATCCAACATTTTCGTCATTGCGAGCGCAACTTGTTGCGCGTGGCAATCTATTGTTTTTATCATTAAAAGAAATTGCATTTTTGTCATTGCGAGAATCTGCGAAGCGTAGCGAAGCAGATTCGTGGCAATCTATTGTTTTTATCATTGAAAGAATTGCATTTTTGTCATTGCGAGATTCTAGGCTTTTGTTAAAAAGACTAGAATCGTGGCAATCCAAACTCTACAAAGTCAAAAAAAATATATTTTGTGATTTTAGCAATATAGATTGCCACGCGCAACAAGTTGCGCTCGCAATGACGAAAACCACAACACTACAAAAAAACCCCACCCCCTAAGCCCCCTCGTGCTAAGGGAGGGGAAAATTTTTGATAACTCCACAAAATGGAGGGGGAACAAAAGGCAAAATGCTCTGCAAAGTATGGGGAATCTTTATCGTCATTGCGAGCAAAACACAAGACTTGCGTGGCAATCTACAAACAAAAAAACATTGTCTTACTGAGCGAAGCGAAGTATCTCAAAACTCCAATAATGTAAATAGAGATATTTCGCGCTCACGCGCTCAATATGACAAAGAAATGTTCGTTATTACGAGCAAGGCTTTTGCCTTGCGTGGCAATCCAACATTTTCGTCATTGCGAGCGCAACTTGTTGTGCGTGGCAATCTATTGTTTTTATCATTGAAAGAAATTGCATTTTTGTCATTGCGAGATTCTAGGCTTTTGTTAAAAAGACTAGAATCGTGGCAATCTATCATTACAAAATGCCAAAAACGCGCTTTTAGCAAATTTAATCAAATAGATTGCCACGAATTTACTTAGTAAATTCTCGCAATGACGCAAAAACCCTCACAATGCAAAAAAACCAACCACCAAAAAACCCCATAGATTGCCACGCGTTGCATTTAAAATGCAACGCTCGCAATGACGGATTTACCCACCCCCTAACCCCCTCCGCAAGGGAGGGGGAATCAAAACCCAAAAAAACCAACCACAAAACACAAAAACCCACACACTACAAAAAATCTCTACACTACAAAAAAACCAAAAAATCCATAGATTGCCACGAATTTGCTAACGCAAATTCTCGCAATGACGCAAACCCCCAACCACCAAAAAAACCCCATAGATTGCCACGCGTGGCATAGCCACGCTCGCAATGACGGGGTGTTTTTGGATTGCCACGCCGTGCAAGCACGGCTCGCAATGACGCAAACCCCCACACCATAAAATCCAAACCAACAACGCAAGAAAAAAACCCACCCCCTAACCCCCTCCGCAAGGGAGGGGGAATAAAAACCCAAAAAAACCAACCACAAATCCAAACCACCAAAAAACCCAAAAACCAACAACAAAACACAAAAACCACAAAAACCCACACACTACAAAAAAACAAAAAAATCCATAGATTGCCACGCATTGCATTAAAAATGCAACGCTCGCAATGACGCAAACCCCCCACACAAAACCAAAACCCAAAAAAAAACCACAAAAACCAAGCCAACACCCAAAACCCCGCACAAAAACCAACCCCCCAAAAAAATCCAAATCCCATTTGTTTTACACGATTTTTACATTTTTTGTATCTCATTTTTACTTCTTTTTGGCAAAATACCAAGCATTAGGATTTTGTGCCTACACCACATAGGCAAATCCTAAAATCAAAATCCCCAAAGGAGACAAAATGAAAAAAGTGGCTTTAAGTGGTGCGCTAGCTGCGCTAGTAGCGATACCTGCGCTAGGTATCGAAGTGTATAACAACGAGGAAAAAGGTGCTTCTGTAAATATTTATGGAAGTTTGCGAGGCTTTGTCGGTGGTAGTGGTGATTTGGGCAACATAGGTTTAGCCAACTATTCACAAAAAAGCAATACAGGACGCTTCCTAATCGGTTTCCAAAACAACTCCCACTTTGGTATCGACACCAAGTATGGCAAGCTAACCACCAAAGTAGAATTTGGCTTGAGCGAAAGCGGTTTTTTAGGAAGCAATGGTTATCCCGGGCTACGCAAAGTCTATGGCACTTATGATTTTGGCTCTGGCGGTAAGCTAACCTTTGGTAAGCTAGATACGCCTACGGTTGAGGGTGGGTTTCAGACCAACTTTGCAAATAATGACGCAGGTGGAAATGGCTTTGGCTCTATCACCACAGGCTCTCGCAAACTCCAAGTCCAATACGAGCACTCAGGGGCAAAAGTAGCTATCATCGCAGATGAAGCAGCAGGGGGCAATGCTACCGCTACTACATACGCTCAAAGATATGCTGAAAGCTCTAGACTAGACACTTTCCCTAGAATCGCCCTTAGCTATGAGTCCAAGCTAGGCGACAAAGGCAAGCTAAAAGCGGCTATCACTTATAAATACTACGACACAGACAAACAACACGCGACTGATACCAAAGATGTCCACGCTGGACACTTGCTAGTGGGTGCGAAATTTGGCGTGGGTGGAGACTCTACACTATCGACATTTTTCCACTACGGGATAAATGGGCATCTATATGGCGAGCAAAAAACTTCACAAAACACAGGTTTGTATGCTTACGGAGATGCGACTGACGCAGGGCTATGGGCGCAAAGAGCGGGCTTACTAGTAGAGTTTGGCACAAAGCTAAATGATACACTCTCCCTAGCAGCAGGTGCAGGCTACCAAGCGACATTTAATGGCAAAAAACAAAGAGGTGCAGGGGCTAATGGCTTGCAATCCATACACGGCTATCAAGTCTATGCAAACCTCCCTATCAATGTCGCAAAAGGTTTCCAAGTCGTCCCACAGCTTGCCTTCTATGACACTATCCAAACATACAAAGGCGCGGTAGACGCAGCTCACCAAAGCGCACTCGTAGGACTTGTCCGCCTAAAATACGACTTCTAAGACTTCTAAAAGAGGCTTTGACTACTTTAAGAGGTTTTGACAAACTTCTTTTTATGACTTCTGGGAGGGGGGTTTTCTACTTTAAGATGACTTTATTC
>NZ_JBSIUU010000062.1:0-2682 GCF_053654535.1 Helicobacter sp. T3_23-1056
ATTAAGTTTGGTTTATGGAGGGAATCAAATCTTAGGTGTAGTCTTATTTGGGCTTAGGATTGACTTATGGAGGGGGTAAATCTTGGACTAAGGTTTATTTAGGCTAAGGCTTATTTGGGTTTGGGTTTGATTTATGTAGGGGGGCAAAACTTAGGATTTAGACTTGGCTTAGGCTTATTTAGGTTTTGGGTTTATGAAGGGTAAATCTTGGATTTGGACTTGATTTATGGAGAGGATTTCCCCCTCCCTTGCGGAGGGGGATAAAAGGGGGTGGGTAGATTCGTCATTGCGAGCGAACGCAGTGAGCGTGGCAATCCACAAAAAAATTTTGTCATACTGAGCGAAGCGAAGTATCTCTAAAAGCGCAAATAAATAGAGATATTTCGGGCTTTGCCCTCAATATGACAAAGAAAATGCCGTCATTACAGACAATGACTCTGCTTCCGTCATTGCGAGCGTTGCAACGCAACGCGTGGCAATCTATTTTGTTTTTTATTACAAAGTGGATTGCCACGAATCTGCAATTTTTGACAAAGTCGCAGATTCTCGCAATGACAAAATATCTTTTTCCAAATAAAAAAATACCCACCCCCTAGCCCCCTCCGCAAGGGAGGGGGAACAAAAAGAAAAAATCCACCTCGTGCTAAGGGAGGGGGAAATAACGCTGTCATTGCGAGCAAGTCGCAATACTTGCGTGGCAATCCACAAAAAAATTTTGTCATACTGAGCGAAGCGAAGTAACTCAAAGAGTTTATTCGTCATTGCGAGCGGATTTTGCATAAAATCCGCGTGGCAATCTATTTATTTAGTTTTTGTCAAAATCGTGTTTTTTTGGTATTTTCGCAGAAATAGATTACCACGCAAGTCTTGCGACTTGCTCGCAATGACGATGAGAGGGTGGATAGCCACGCGGAAAACTCGTGTGGTCTAGGTGTCTTTGTGCTGTGGTTGTGCTATTTAAGATTTTTTGGGCAACTCTTTGTGGCAACTCTTGGATTTTTGCATTTTTTATTTTTTTTATTGGCATTGTAAATATTGGCATTGCAAGATATTGTAAAGTCTTGCGAATTTTTACAAAAAATTTGCAAAAAAAATTGCATTACAAAGTGATTATCATACTAAAGGGCTTTAGCCCAAAATATCTCAAGGCGTTTTATTTGTCATTGCGAGATTCTAGGCTTTTTAACAAAAGCCTAGAATCGTGGCAATCCACAATTAAAAAAGCCAAATAACGCCTTTTTGTAATTTTTTGTTATAGATTGCCACGCAAGTCTTGCGACTTGCTCGCAATGACGGCGGGGGGTGTTGCTTTGTGAGTTGCTTCGGTTTTTGTAATAACTTAGTATGACAAATTATAGTGTTTGGATTGCCACGCATTAGATTTTGCTAAAAAATGCAAAATCTAATTGCTCGCAATGACTGCAATGCAAATTCTTTCAATAACAGGGTTTTCCCCTCCCTTAGCACGAGGGGGATTAAGGGGGGGGGGTTTTCCGTCATTGCGAGATTTTGCAACTTTGTCAAAAATTGCAAAATCGTGGCAATCTACACTCTTGTCATACTGAGCGAAGCGAAGTATCTCTAAAATGCAAAACTCAAACAGAGATATTTCGCGCTTACGCGCTCAATATGACAAAGAAAATTCCGTCATTGCGAGCGGATTTTGTATAAAATCCGCGTGGCAATCCATTTATTAGTTTTGTCAAAATCGTGTTTTTGGCATTTTATAGTGATAGATTGCCACGCGCAACAAGTTGCGCTCGCAATGACGGCAATGCAAACTCTTTCAATGACGGCAATGTAACTTTCAATGACAAAGTTGCAAATTCTCGCAATGACGACAACCACTCCGTCATTGCGAGCAAGTCGCAAGACTTGCGTGGTAATCCACAATGTAATACGGAATCAATAGATTGCCACGCGGATTTTATCAAATCCGCTCGCAATGACTGCAACGCAAAATCTCATCGTTACAAGAAAACCCACCCCCACCCAACGGGTTGCGAGGCGTTAGCTGAAGCAAAAACCCCCTCCGCAAGGGAGGGGGGACAAGAAGTATGCGAATCCGTAATGGGGTGGAAAATCCTGCCATTGCTAAAAATTGCATTGCTGTCATTGCGAGCGTGGCTACGCCACGCGTGGCAATCCAAAAAAGCCCCTCCCTTGCGGAGGTGGCTAGGGGGTGGGTAGATTCGTCATTGCGAGTGTGGCTTATGCCACGCAAGTCTTGTGTTTTGCTCACAATGACAGAAGTAGAATCATTGTCTGCAATGACGGAATTTTCTTTGTCATATTGAGCGCGTAAGCGCGAAATATCTCTGTTTGAGTTTTGAGGGTAAAAGATACTTCGCTTCGCTCAGTATGACAAGGATTTTTAGCGTAAGAAAAGTTGCCGTCATTGAAAGAATTTACATTGTCGTCATTGCGAGAATCTAGGCTTTTTTTAAAAAGACTAGATTCGTGGCAATCCACTCTACAATAAAAACAAAATAGATTGCCACGCATTAGATTTTGCTAAAAACGCAAAATCTAATTGCTCGCAATGACAAAAATGTCTTTTTCTAAATAAAAATACCCACCCCCTTAATCCCCCTCCGCAAGGGAGGGGGAACAACAAGGGAAAAATAGAAAAAAAATCCACCTCGTGCTAAGGTGTGGGGTTTTTATGTGGATTGCCACGCT
>NZ_JBSIUU010000063.1:0-2276 GCF_053654535.1 Helicobacter sp. T3_23-1056
CATAGTCAAAAAATACTGCAAAGAATGCAAATAAAAGATTCTCATTTTTGGGAACTAAAATAAAGGAGCACAAGAAATGAAACATATTGTAATGTTATATGCCTTGTTTGCTTGTGTTTATCCATTGATTGCTGGGGATTATGGTGCGAAAGAGCTAATCGCCAAAGATAAAATGGCTCAAATCCATAGACTTAAATACTTTGGGCTAACATATTGTCTTGGGATATATGATAATCCACCGCAATCTAAAACCGAAGAAAACGCAAGGGAAATGTATATAGATGTGGATGATGAGATACGAAGAGATAAGATTATAAAATACATAGACAATCTTGATAGTGATGTCAAAAGCATAACAAAAGAAAAACGAGAATGTCCAAGTTGCACGCTAAGAAGGTGTATATCCATATATCATTCTGCGCAATATCATATAGAAGCAGAAAAAATTATTACAGAGCGTTGCAAGGAATGCAAATATCATAAAATACAGGACTACGAAGGAGAGCCCCTTGAATTTTGGCAGTTGCAAAGTTTTAAAGAATTTGGCTAAGCATAATGCAAATCCAATGCAACAACACAAACAAGTTTTTGCCACAACCACATTTGCAAACATTCTCAATCTTAAGGAATCTAAATGCCAAAGCTAAATCCCCTGCTAGAATCTGACTCTATAGAATGTGCTCATAAAGGCAAAATCTTACTTCAATCAAGCACAAAAGATTTAATGTGTGTGCAAGATTCTAATGGCAATGATGCTGGAATGATAAGTTTGCAAGATTTAGCAAATGCCTCCATTATAGGTTGCACAAATAATATCGCAGGGATTCCTAGCCCTTGCACTAAGTTAGTAAATATCCCAAATTCGATTTGCTCTGCATTGCTAGAAATCGATAACCAAAAAATAGTCCTAGCCCAAGCCATCTCTCAAGTCATCACAGACAAAGGCTCACCTCTAATCCTGCAAGGCGAACCAAAAGCAAAAGATATATTTGAGCTAGATGAGGATATAGCAGAGAATGCGCAAAATGGTAATGAAAACGCAGAATCTACAAGCAAATCTAGCGCAAAATCAAACGAATCTAATGCAGAATCTAACCCAAAATCAAATGCAGATTCTAGTAATTCACAATTCCAAAAAGAAATATTAGAAATGTATTTTAGCTATGGGGAAAAAATGGTAAGATTAGAGGATTATGATACACGATTTACAAAAGATATTAACTTGCATTTAGCAACACAAGGCTACAATAAAGGTGAAATTATAAACATAGAATTAGAGCGAAACAATCAAACTTTTAGCACACAAGCGACAATCGATGAAAATGGCAAAGCCATCATAAAAAATGTATTTAATGATTAAGGGACAACACAATGAGCGAATGTAAAATAAGGGCTAGGGTTGGCGATAAAAGCATAGAAAAAAATGTATGCAGACCCGACTTTGAGGAAGTGCTAAAGCCTTATGTGGAAATTACGGATATTGGTATTGATGAGTGGGTAGCAGGTTATAGGATTGCTAAACAACAATTCAACAATAGAAAAATAACAAATGATCAATTTAAAAAAGAGAAACAAAAACTTCGTTGCACTAGGTCAGGCAAAATCTACAAAAAAGTTGGCACTGCTTTATTTAATTTCTTTGACGAAGACCAAAAAAGTCGCTATAACACTTGCGCTACAAGAGTAAGCTATGCTATAAATCATAGCCCTGTGCCATTTCACAAAAATCCAAATAGTAATAATCTTAAACCCGATGGGTGCTGGAAAATAAATGGATATTGCTACTATATATCTGTCGATAATATTATAGATTCATTAAAAACCATTTGGGGAGAACCAAAAAGCTATGGCAAGGATTTTGACAAATCATTACAAAAAGAACATTCAATGGATTTTTATGTATCTATGACAACCAAAGAAGAGAATAGGAAACTTTTTGGAATACTAGAATCTTTTAATAAAAAGGGCGTTGTTGCAATGAGATTAGAGGGAAATCGCATTAGACATTCAACGCTATGGGATAGAAATGGATTTGTGGATTTTAAAATGAATGATAAACTTGATGATGATATAAAAATAACATATTTATACGGGTATGATTACTTAAGAGACCCGATAAATAATTACAGCCAACATATAACTGATTTTTATTTTTGGGAAATAAAATAAAGGAGTCAAAATGATTGGAAAGAAAATTGTGTTATATGTGTTGATTGTTTGTGTGGGCATTATATGCGCTCACGATGCTGTTTTTTTTTATGATGCAAGTCAGCGTT
>NZ_JBSIUU010000064.1:0-2208 GCF_053654535.1 Helicobacter sp. T3_23-1056
TCTAGCAATCCAAACATTTACCACGCAAACGCGACTTTAGGGGGAGGCGTGCTAGGGGGGAGCATAGCAGGGCTAGAGTATGATGAAAATGGCGACATAAAAGGCTTTAACCCGCAGAATTTCGCGCTAGGTTTTGCAAGCGGTGCGCTAGCAAGCAAAGGACTACAAACTAGCGCAAAAAGGCTAGAAAAACTTGCCAATAGAAACCCAAAAGCAAAAGCCTTGCTAGAGAGAATCAAAACCAAGCACACTAAGAATCAAAGCAATTTAGCTACAATGTCAAATCAAAAACTTGCTAAGGGCAAAAATATGGAAAATCAAAAACTAGCACAAGCCTTGCAAATCTTACCAAGTGCAGAAGCACGAAATATTAGTGATTTAGATATAATGGCAAATACAGATTTTAGCAAAGGCAATCAAATGGCAAAAACCATAATAATAAGCACGCAAGACAAACAACATATACGAGAATTACGCACAAAAGCACGCAATGCGATTAACACTATTATAAACCAACAAATTATAAATAAAAACGATGGCAGAGTAGCGCAAATAAGCGTCAATGGTAGAGATAAGATTTTGAGCGGGGAGGCATTGAAAAAATCAATAGTAAATGGCTTTAGCAAGGAGGAGCATTTTAACACCGCACAAAAACTGAAAGAACTATACAAAAACGCTATTTTGCAAAATAGCCATAAGGACACAAAAAGCAAAGACATAAAACAAACACATAGATATTTAGCAAACACGATTATAAACAACAAAGAAGCGCAGGCATTATTAACTATAAGAGAAGTAATAGAGCACGGAAATAGAATATATTCGTTAGAATTGCAAGAGTTACGCCCTATGCCTAGTGCCAAACTCACACCAACTTAAACAGCAAGGGCGATAGTCTAATCTCACTCAAGGAGGCAGATGCGAGAGAGTTGAACTCTTGCCCCGATTATTGAATAGACCGATAAAAATATACAATAAAAAACAAAACAAGTCAAATTTAAACCTAAAACCAACGCAAAGGATAAAAAATGGCACTTAGCAAGGAATTAAAGAAAAATCTCGAATTGATACTCAAAAACCCACATTTGCAGGCTTTTGAGTTTGAAAAACAAAAGCATAACGACTACTTAAAAGCGCAGGAAAATCTAGCAAAAAACGCTAGCCAAGCCCTAAGCCAAAGCAAAACAGGCTACTACTATGAGCCGACAAACACAGGCACAACAAGCATAAGCCCACTAAACAGCGATTCTAGCCAAAGCCAAAAAACGCCCTTTATGAGAGAATAAAAACACCGCGCTAAAATCCCCAAAACTACGACAAAAGGCATTAGACTTTAGCGACAAAGCTGGCGAAGTCATATCACGCACACTAAAAGAATCAAACCTACCCAAACACGCCCAAAACGCGCTAGAAATCGTTTTAGGCAAACGCCTTGCAAACGCGCTGGATTCTCGGGCGTGGATAAATGAACCAAAAGAGGCGATAAAGTCGCTAGAAAAAGACACGCAAGAATTAGCTACAATGTCAAACGCAAAACAAGCGAGCAAAAATAGTGATATAATCCCAAACAAACAAGCCACGCAGGACATATTAGAAATGAAAATATCAACACCAAAAGAAGCAAAAAACACACATATTTTGCGATACGAACTACAAAAAGCACTAAAACCAATAATCGCAAAACCAATCACAAATAAAAATGATGGCAGGGTGGCTATCCTAAACAAAGATGGGCATAAAAAAATACAAAGCACAAAAGCAATTAGCAAAAGTATAGAAAATGGATTTAGCGAAAAACAACATTTTGAGGTTGCTAAATGCTTAAAAGAGTTATACGAGAATGCAAGACTAAGAGAAATCACACCCGATAAGAATGCGGACAAAAACATACAAATACCAAGATATGAAGCGCATTTTATGCTAGATGGACAGCCAGCACAAGCCAAAATCACTTTAAAAGAAACAATGAAAGGAAAATATAAAGGGAATAGAATTTACACGATAGAACTAGAAAGTATCGCTAAGTTGCCTAGTGAGCCCTAGACCTTAGCGAATAAAAAACTACAAAGTCATTCAAAGACGCAACTAGCTCAGCATTGCGCAGCCCTTTGTAGATTTAAAAGCAATATTACAATAAAAAAAACAAAAAGTCAAACAAAACAAAAGGACAAAAAATGGACAAAATCAACGAATTACAAGACAAAATCC
>NZ_JBSIUU010000065.1:0-2197 GCF_053654535.1 Helicobacter sp. T3_23-1056
GACTTTTTGCCTAAAAAATGCTGATAAACCCCCTTTGGCTTGTGTGTATCATATTGATTTTTTAGATTCTAGTTTGTTAGAGATTTTATCCCAAAATCTATCTAAAAACCACCATATTGAAAAACCGCAAAAAAACTCCAAAATCCACACAAAAAATCTATCAAACACTGCAAACACTGCAAATCTCACAAGTAGCGTAAAAAATGCCACAACAAATTTCACAAATGCCACAAAAAAGGCAGATTTTTGCATTAGCAATCCACCATTTTACCCCGATGGCGCACTCCGCTCTAGCAATCCACATTTAGTAGAATCCCGCTACGCTACCTCTATGCCACTAGAGCAGTGGATACCTCAAGCAAGGCGGATTTTAGCCCAAAGAGGCGGGCTTATATTTTGCTACCACCCTAGCGAGCTATCTCGTGTTTTTGCCGTGCTTAAGGACAATAAATTTACCCCTGAAGTGTTGCGACTTGTCTATCCCCTCCAAGAGAGGGAGGCTACTTTAGCATTGATTTTTGCGAGGCTAGATTCTAGGGCAGTTTTAAAGGTGCTTCCCCCGCTTTTTACGCATATTTCAAATGGCACAAATTATGCAAGGCAGGATAATTTCACCCCTGAAGTCGCTAATATCTATGCCACCTATCGCACCCATAGCATCAAAATCCACACAAGCGATATAGAGTGGCTAGATTTATGATATGCAATGTCGCAATGAGTTGATTTACCTAAAAGTCATGGATAATAAGAGCATAAAATGTGCTATCATAGTATTTTTGGGTTTGAAAAAACGCTGTCTTTACGCGTTGTTTGCTTTTTACGCTTTTTTGTGGTGTTTTTGGGGTGGCATATTTTATTTATTAAGGAGGCTACATTATGGAGCATATTAGCGATTTGTTTATGGATTTTGTAAGCAGTTTTAGCGGGTTTTTATACACTTATTGGCTCGTGTTTGCGTTACTACTTTGTGGGGCGTATCTTACCATTCGCACGCGTTTTATTCAGTTGCGATTTTTACGCGATGTGTTTGCCGTGCTAAAAGAAAGGAGCGAAAAAGAACATATTTCGCCATTTGGTGCGCTGATGATTTCGACTGCTTCACGCGTGGGCATAGGCAATATCGTGGGCGTGAGCGTGGCTATCGCT
The DNA here is from genome assembly GCF_053654535.1 of Helicobacter sp. T3_23-1056. Taxonomy (NCBI): domain Bacteria; kingdom Pseudomonadati; phylum Campylobacterota; class Epsilonproteobacteria; order Campylobacterales; family Helicobacteraceae; genus Helicobacter; species Helicobacter sp. T3_23-1056. The sequence continues at coordinate 1,147 of NZ_JBSIUU010000065.1, forward strand.
AGCGGGGGAAGTGGCGCGCTATTTTGGATGTGGGTTAGCGCGATTGTAGGCGGGGCAAGCGCGTTTGTAGAATCCACTCTCGCGCAAGTGTATAAACGAAAAGTCGGCACACACCGCTACAAAGGCGGTCCTGCCTACTACATAGAATCCGCGCTAAATTCTAGAAAACTTGGCATTATTTTTGCGATTTCGCTCATATTTTGTTTTGCGCTTGGGTTTAATGCCCTGCAGGCTTTCACGCTAACTTCGTCATTTGAGATTTTTGTGGGCAAAGAAGTGTTTGAAAACTCCCCGCTAACGATTTTTGTCGGGCTAATTTTAGCGATTTTGGTGAGTTTCTTTTTCTTTGGCGATGACAAAAAATCCGCGCTCATCTCCTCCATACTCGTGCCGATAATGGCGTTTGGCTACTTTGCTGTGGCACTCGTAGTTGTGGGGCTAAATGTGGATAAAATCCCGCTCATTTTCTCTAGCGTGCTAAAAGAAGCGTTTGATTTTAGCGCGATATTTGGGGGATTTGCAGGGAGTGCGATAGTCATAGGGATTAAGCGTGGGCTTTTCTCAAACGAAGCGGGTATGGGCTCTGCGCCAAATGCCGCTGCGAGCGCGCATACTAGCCACCCTGCCAAACAAGGAATGGTGCAAACGCTATCTGTTTTTATCGACACGATTATCATCTGCTCGGCAAGCGCGTTTATGGTGCTTTGCTCTACCGTGGATACAAGTGGATTAAGCGGAATGGCGGTGATGCAAGCGGTGATGAGGGGGCATTTTGGCGATTTTGGGCTTATCTTTGTAAGCGTGGCAATCGTGCTTTTTGCCTTTACTTCGCTTATTGGGAATTATTTTTACGCGGAGGCAAATTTTAAATTTATCACAGAGCATACAATCGCTTTGCAAATATTTAGGCTTTTTGCTGTGGTGATGGTGTTTGTCGGGGCGCAGTTAAATCTGGCTTTGGCGTGGGATTTGGCAGATATTTTTATGGGGCTAATGGCGAGCATAAATATCGTGGTGATTTTGCTTTTAAGCAATATCGCGTGCAAAGTCT
>NZ_JBSIUU010000066.1:0-2008 GCF_053654535.1 Helicobacter sp. T3_23-1056
ACCCTAAGTAGCTCTGCAAAAGTAAATAGCATAGAAAATGCTGGGACGATAAATGGTGGCATACAGCTAAATGGCACAAGCCTAAGCTCTATAAAAAACAAAGACAACGGCACGATAACCAACCTAAATGTAACCGCTGGGGCAAAGCTAGAGAGCCTAGAGCTAAGCGGAGGCACTATCTCAAATCTAAACATAAGTGGCGCAGGAAGCTATATCCGCTCTATATCAGGGACAAATGGCACGATAGGCACGCTATCGCTAGGCGATGCTAATAACAACACCGCATTGCTAACCCCAAACATAGACGCCAAAGTAACTAATCTACGAATCAATAGCTTTGGTATCACGATAAATAAAAAGGAAAATGATTGGAATACAAATCTAACTACAACAATCAATGGAAAAACAATAGGCGATGGACAAAGAATATCCGTAGGTGGCGACAGCACAAATATATCATATATAGCACCAAAAGCCATAGTCATAAACATAGGGGACGATATTTCTAAAGGCGCAGTATATAAAGCAGAAAATCTAGTAGTCGCAGGCACTACTGCCAAAGGGGGCAATATCGCTGAAAGCCATATCACAGGCGGTAGAGGCACACAGCTTATCTGGGCTACGCACACCACAGATAACAAACAAGGCTTTATGCTGCAAGCAGATGGTAGCAATGCCTATATCACCGATGTCTATCGCGCTCTAGCCCTAAGCTATATGCGCAGAAATGCGATGACGCAAAATATCCTAGATACGATGACGACAAAGACATTTCATAGCGACAACTACTACAATCAAGAAGTAGAATTGCGACTTTTGCAATACGATATGTCTAGGCTAACCAACAAAAGCACTAGATTTTCTAAAACCAAGCGCAAAAACACCGCCAAAATCGACAAAGTCCGCGAAAAAATCGCTAGGCTTACGCTTACGCAAAGCAAGGGGCAGGATTTGGAAAAAGGCTATAACAATTTCGAGCTTATCGACCAGCTAGATGCGATATTTATCCCTTATACGGGTAGGCGCGATTGGCGGTTTTTCGCGCTACCATATAGCGCAAATAGCTATGTGGATTTGGGGGCAAACTCCGCGATAGAATGGGTGGGAGGCGCACTTTTTGGTATGCAAAGAAACTTGCGCAAAAACGGAATCTTTGGGGGGTATTTGGGCTATGAGTTTAACAATGTAAATACAGAATTTGTAGGCTCTGCGCCCACTTCTGTGCTGACAAACTCGCTTCAAGGCGGGATAAATTATTTTAAAACCTTTGCGGTTACTAGGAAAGTCGCGGAGGGTTTTATAAAGCTAAATATTAGGGCGGGGGTTGATTTGCCACAATTTAAGCTAGATGCGGGCGGTAGGATAAACACCATAGAAGCAGACTCTAGCAAGACAAAGGCAACAATCCCGCTAATGTGGAATGCAGGGGTGGAGCTAAAAGGCGGGATTACGATTTATCAGTTTAAGAAAAATAGCTATGTCGCACCTGAAATCGGGCTAAGCTATGATGTGCTATCCTCCGTGCCTACGAAGCTAATCAAGCCTAGAATCACAAGTGTAACCCCTAATGTCCTGCCTATCGGTGCTGATGAATACTATGGGGCTGTGTTGTGGCATTTGCCACAGGTGCAAGCTAGCCTGCGCTACTACAAAATCTGGGGCAATACATTTCGCACCAATACCAAAATCGGCGTGCGATACAATGTCCTAAATGAGCCAAAACTAGGTAGCTTTCTATACGGAAATACGCTAGATGAGAAAGAGCGCAGAATCACTCTGCCTCTAGTGTATGGGAATCTAAGCTTTGATTTGGTGTGGCTTGTGAAAAAAAATCACGAGCTAAGTTTGGGCTATGATGGGCTTTTCTATGCGTCTAGCTTTGACAAAAGTAGCGAGTCTGCGCTAAGCAAGTGGTTTAATGGTGTAACGACTACGGTGAATTTTAAATACGCGTATTGGTTTGGCGGGAATGACTATGTAACCGATAAAAACGGCAATGTCATCGGGA
>NZ_JBSIUU010000067.1:0-1922 GCF_053654535.1 Helicobacter sp. T3_23-1056
AATTTATGGGGACAAATATGATAATAAAGCTGTGTTTTGGCATATTCTAAATAGGATTTCGCATAATAATAGTTGTGCTTTGAGAATGAGCTATGCGCTTAATTATGGTGGCGTATCAATAAAACACGAACTTTCAAAACCAAATGTTATAATAAATGGTAGTCTAGAACAAGACAAAGACGGATATAAGTATATTATGAGTGCTGCGGGTATGAGCGATTTTCTAAATGCTATTTGGGGAAAGGCGGATAAAAGTTTTAGGAAACAAGAATTAGATGATGAATGTATCAAATGGCTACAAAATCATAATAATAATGGTGTAATTGTCATAAGATTTTATTATAAAGAACCAGATTTTACTGCGACAGGGCATACTACTTTGTGGTATGGGAATAAACAATGTTTTGGGGATTATCAAGATGTTGGCGTATCAAAATATGCTACAAGAGCACTCACTTCATTTTTTAAAGCTAATCTCGCAACAAAACTTGAATTTTGGGAGTTATAAAATGAAAAAAACCATACTAACGCTATTATTAGCATTGGCAAAACTAAAGGCTGGATATACATTTGGGCTAATCGCACCAGAGGAGCTACCATATATGTCAAATGTATGCAAAGGATTTTTATATGGGGGCGAGCGTGGATACTCGATACATTACGAACTAGCATCAATCAAAAGAGTAAAAGAGGAACTAAAAAAATACGCAATGTCGTATTGTCTAAAAGTGGATTTAGATAAAATCTTCGTTCAAGCGACAAAAGAAGCACCAAGAATGGCACTGCAAGGCAGAGAAATCACCACAGATTTGCAAAACGAAACTGCAGATTTAAATTTTTTATGCACTAGCTTAGTAAATGAGGGCAAACAGCTAAATATCGATGGTGCACTAAAAGAGCTAAAATCTTATATAGATGAATCTTATGAAAAAAACAGATTTTTTATGACAGCGACTGGATTGGCTCGTAAAAAAGAATTGCGCAAGACAATGAGTGGATTAACACCTGAACAAGTCAAACAATGCTTGAAAATCTATGAATCTAGCGAGTTTGATGAGGCAATGGAAAACATTGCAAGAAAATATGGCAGATATCCGCTCGGTAAATAACCAAGCAGAAAAATGCTAAAGTTCAAAATGTTAGGATTTTGGGAAATAAAATAAAGGAACAAAAATGAGGTTATTTTTTATGGTGCTATTATCATTTTGTCTTTGCTATGGCACGGGCGAGAGGCTTTTAGATGAGAGAGTTGCCAAACTTATTTTGAACAAACAATATCAAATCACAAGCATAAAACGAGCAGGGCTAGAATACTGCCTAGATTACGAACAATTAAGACAAAAGAGTTTATCCAAAGAGGAACAAAAATCATTTTTCCCTTATGAATATAATCGATTTGAGCTGTATCTGCCCTTTGATAAACTCATAGCAATCAAGGCTTATAAACAATATGTTGATAGCTATTTGCAGTGGATTAACGGGCTATCGCAAGATGATTTTTATAAGCATTTTAATAAAATCCCAAATGTTGATAATAAATTTGAAATTTTGTCTAGATATGTATGATTCCCACGAAACAATGCCGAAGTGGAAAGAATCGTCAAAAAATACTGCAAAGAGTGCAAGTAAGGAATCTACAATATTTAAGATTAAATAAAGTAAAATCTAAAAATAAATCTACATAGGAATTAACAACTCAAAGGACAAATCATTGTGTCACAACTAAATCAAAAGAAATCCCAAATCTAAATCCACTGCTAAAATCTGATTCCCTAAAATGCACACATAAAGGCAAAACTTTATTTCGCCAAGCAAACCAAGCAAATTAAGCAACTTTACATTAAGCCATTTTGTTGTATTATTTTACTTCCCACCTCTAAATAAGGAGCATTTCAAATGTCAAACCTAAACCCTAACAATCC
>NZ_JBSIUU010000068.1:0-1876 GCF_053654535.1 Helicobacter sp. T3_23-1056
TATCACAAATCCATATCCAAACAACAACGCATTAGCAAATGAGCTAGATTCTGCCCACTCTAAAGCAAAAACACCAAGCGCGCTTAGCAAACTAGATTCTAGCCATTCAAACACACATTCAGGCACACATTCAAGCACGCATTCAAACACACTGCATTTTAACGCTAATGATTCTCTAAATCCCTCAAATAATGCTTTATTGGATTCTAATGCCTCAAACAATCCACACTCTAATTCATTTACTTCAAACTCATCAAATCCAAACACCTCTTTACCAAATACCACTAAAATCTACACAGGCATTATCTCTAATGTGCAGTATTTAGGATTTAACTCACAAAGCAGTGATAATATCCTAAATCGAGCTAGCACCACCAACGCTAACAAATATAACAACGGCAACAACAACACCAACACCACAAACAATAACACCACATACAACGATATACACAACAATAACACCACAAACACTCTGCAAAACCCTAATAACAAACATTTCTTTACTTTTAGCATTACTTCCCCACTCTTTAGGGCTTCACTAAATAAAGCATATAGAATCTACACACATAAAACTCCCATAGAAGCCTTGCAAGCTACACTAAGATTTTATGAAAATCTATTGCATAAACATATTGATTTCTCTCATATTAGCTTCCCTTATCCTAAAGAAGAGCTAATCACTCAATATAATGAATCAGATTTAGACTTTATCGTTAGAATCGCTCATAATAATGGCATATATTTCTATGAGGATTCTAGCACGATTTATTTCTATGATTTCTTAGCAAATGGCATTCATAGCACAAATAATCATTTAAATGCAAGTAATTTTAATGAAACTAATGAATCAAAAAACAACACTATGGGCGAATCTAAATTAGATTCAAATGAATCTAAAAACAATATAATTCAAACGATTCTCTTTAACCCAAATCCAAACAATACCCAAAATCTCCCCTGCATAAATAGTTTTTATAAATCCCAATCCCTAATCACAAAATCATTCACTCAAAGCACTCATTCAGCTACAAATCCTTATGAATTGCATTCTCTATCAAGTCATTTTAATCCAAACAATGCAACATCGCACAATGATTCATATAATAATTCCATAGAAAATCTAAATAATGCCCTTTATTCCACCCACATTTATAACTCACAATATTCTTTTAGCGATTCAAACAACATAAATAATCCAAACACCACAAACACTCAAAGCAACCAAAATCCTCAAAGCAATACAGGCGATATAAGTAGCAATATAAACACACCATTAAGTATTGCTACTTCTAGGGCAATGATGCTTCATAATATTTTTAATGCTAAAAGCAATATCTATGATTTAGAGCTAAATCAAATCTTTAGAATCAACCTAGAGCATAGCACAAGCACCAAAGAGCAATCCTTGCAAGATTTCTACATTATTGAAATCAAACAAATGCTAATCAATGAAGCCCTTTTAGCAAACAACATTAACACCAATGATAATATTATTCACAAAAGCAATGCCTTTTTTAGCAATGTGCTAAAAAAAGACAATATCACACAAAATCCATTCACACAAGATGACAATATAAACCAATCAAATGCGCTTCATTCATCACTAACAACAAGTGCAAATCCCCTAACTTCATTAACTTCACCAAATTCACTAACTTCACTAGATTCCATAGATTCCCTAGCCTTGCATACCAACGATACACTTACCACAAACAATGCCAACAACAATACATTGACAAATACTTATTTCAATACATTAACTTTACTACCCATAAACATTAGCTTTACTCCAAGTCCTAAAGCTAAACCATTGTCCCCTTCAAGCACACTAGGCATTGTCATAGGCGAAAAAAACAATATAGTAGAAGAGCTAAAC
>NZ_JBSIUU010000069.1:0-1764 GCF_053654535.1 Helicobacter sp. T3_23-1056
GGATTTTGTCTTGTAATTCGTTGATTTTGTCCATTTTTTGTCCTTTTGTTTTGTTTGACTTTTTTAGTCATTTTAGCTAATATTATTTTGTAGTTTGTTGCTTTTGAGAATCTGCCAAAAGCGTAAAATCATTAGCGTTAATCTTAATGGTTTCAAGCTCCGCTAGTTCGTTATACAAAATTTTCCCTCCCTCTTTAATTTTATTTTTTACATTATTTAAAGATTTTGGCGCGTTGCTAGTGATTACCCATTCCCCATTTTTATTCCTAGAAACACTTGTAAAAAACTTCTTTTCCTTAAAATCTTTTACAAAAATCAATGCTCCATCGTTTTGTTTGATGATTGTGTTTGGATTCTCAAGCGTGGGTTTTATCCTGTCTAAATACTTAATTCTATGGTTTGCTTCTAGCTTAAACAATGAGCCGATTTTTAGATGTATTTCATCTGCACCATTTTGAGATAAAATATCTCTTATTTTTGGTTGAAAATTTGGCAAAAAATCATCATTAAGTGTTTTTAGTCCAAATTCTTTTATCCATTCTTGTGCCAAATCTTTGCGCACTATGTGGCTTTTTCCCTCACTATCTTTTAGCAGATAATCGCCATTTTGATTTTGTTTGATTTGCATTGTATTTTGTCCTTGTGGATTTTGTGGCGTGATTTTATCAAGTTTTGGATTTTGATTTGACATTGTAGCTAAATTTGCATTCTTTGTTTGTGTGGTTTGATTTGCCGTTATATCGTTATTTTGCACAATGTTAGAGTGGCTATGTTTTTGCTTGATTCTCTCTAGCAAGGCTTTTGCTTTTGGGTTTGTTTGTGCTTTTTTGGCTAAAAATTGCAATGACTTACTGCCTAGCACACCGCTTGCAAAACCTAGCGCGAAATTCTGCGGGCTAAAGCCTGTTGCGTTGCCATTTTCATCATACTCTACCCCTGCTATGCTTCCCCCTAGCACGCCTCCCCCTAAAGTCGCATTTGCGTGGTAAATGTTTGGATTGCTAGAATCAAATGTGCCTTTATTTGTTATGGCTTTGATTTGATTGCTATCAAAAACGACAATACAATTTTTTTAAGTTGTCTTGAGCTTTTTTATTTTTTTTAATGTGCTTCATATTTTATGTTTCTCCCCCTTTTGATTTTTTTATTTTTGATTTTATTTTCATTTCACAAAAGCAAATTTTAAGTTTATTTTGTTTATAGTTGCATTTATTTTTTACATTTTGCTTGTGAATCTTATTTTCTTAAAATGCTAGACATAATGAGAAAATCATATTTTCAAGAATCCAAAATGTGCTAAAAGTTTTTGTAAAGATTATGTAAAAAGGGGTTTGAAATGGACACACAAAAATCTAACTATCGATATTTGAAAGACGGCAAATATAGGGCATTAAAATATGGTGCGTTATTTTTGTTTGGCATTTGGAGTATGGTTTTTGTAAATACTGCATTTGCTTCTAGCGTTGCCAACAACGAGAGAGAGAGAGAGAGAGTAACTCCCGCGCAAAATCTTTCTAGCTACAAATCGTCAAAATATCAGACTTACAAAGAAACCTCCGTCATTACGGATAATGACTCTGCTTCCGTCATTGTAAGCAAAGATTCCACTTCCATCATTGCGAGCGAACGCAGTGAGCGTGGCAATCCACAATGCAATACAGCAAACATAGATTGCCACGAAAATCCTAGCGGATTTTCTCGCAATGACGATAAGAGGGTGGATTGCCACGAAAATCCTAGCGGATTTTCTCACAATGACGGAAA
>NZ_JBSIUU010000070.1:0-1552 GCF_053654535.1 Helicobacter sp. T3_23-1056
TTATTTATTTCCTCATACGCCTCTTTTATCGTATCCCAACTAGGTCTTATGCACTTAAGGTCTGCTTTTGCTGTGCTACAAGTAGCTCTCCAAGTCGCCATTTTTACTCCTTATTTTTTGTAAATACATTATATATCACTACTTCGCCATTTTCATTTACATTGCCACCTGCATTGATTATCCTGCCATCATCAGATTCTAGTGTAATTTCTATTGATTCACCTAGCTTGTAGCCCTGTGTAACGATATGCAAATTCACATTGCTTTCTATCTTAGAATCTGTTTTGATTCTCTCGCACTCTTCCCCATAGCTAAAACACATTTCAATGATTTCTTTTTGGGAATCTTGCTTGGGTTGCGAATCACTTGAATCTGTGTTTGATTTTGGGTTAGATTCTGCATTAGATTCGTTTGATTTTGCGCTAGATTCACTTATAGATTCCGCGTTTTCATTACCATTTTGTGCGTTATCAAAATCTGCTATTTCCTCATCTAGCTCAAATATATCTTTTGCTTTTGGATTTCCTTGCAGGATTAGCGGTGAGCCTTTGTCGGTTAGGACTTGTGAGATGGCTTGGGCTAGGACTATTTTTTGATTGTCAATTTCTAGCAATGTAGAGCAGATAGAATTTGGGATGCTCACTAGCTTAGTGCAAGGGCTAGGCACACCTGCGATATTATTCGTGCAGCCTATGATAGTGGCATTTGCTAAATCTTGCAAACTTATCATTCCTGCGTCATCACCACTAGAATCTTGCACACACATTGTGTCTTTTGTGCTTGATTGAAGCACTACTTTGCCTTTATGAGCACATTCAATATTGTCAGATTCTAGCAGGGGATTTAGCTGTGGCACAATGATTTGTCCTTTGAGTTTTTAATTCCTGTGTAGATTTATTTTTAGATTTTACTTTATTTAATCTTAAATATTGTAGATTCCTTACTTGCACTCTTTGCAGTATTTTTCCACAATTTGTTCAATTATGTCTTCAAGTGTAACCATTCCATTGATTTTACTTGTTGGTATGACTAATTTTAAACAACGATTTACTTTGTCTTTTTCAAAATAATCTTTTTTTGAATCTATGTAGCTTTGCAACTCTTTTAGTGGCTCATTGCCCTTAACATAGGCGATTTTATCAACATCTAATTGTGTATCAAAAGTTACATTAACATTATTCTCTACTATGTAATATCCCAAACAATATCCAATAGCCCAAGCCTTATAATAATATCGTGCATTTACCTTAAAAAGCAGTAATTGATTAGATAATACATCGCTGGGATTGTATGAATGAGTAAGATTATTCGCGTTTGTATTGATAGTTAAAACATAACTTAATAATATAATAATCTTTTTCATTTCATATCCCAAAAATAACATTCTCTTATTATATAATCTGTTTCGTTCAAATAATTTTTACTTATGCCAAGCTTTACATCAACAAAGTTATCGTTATCCCATAGCGTAGTATGTCTTAGACCACTTGTGCCAATCATTGTGTCAGATTCTAGCAGGGGATTTAGCTTTGGCATTTTAGATTCCTTACTT
>NZ_JBSIUU010000071.1:0-1545 GCF_053654535.1 Helicobacter sp. T3_23-1056
CCTAGCTCTTATCTAGCCGACACACTTGATGAAAAGCGCAAAACCCAAAAACGCCAAAATTATAATTTTTTCATAAAAGGGCATTATGATGTGAGTGAGAATCTGCGACTAGAGGCGAGCTATGCGTATGCGCCTTCGTTTAGCAATTATTTTATTAGAAATACTAAAAATTCTAGCTTTGATATGCTTACAGGCGGGCATCAAGCAGGGGTTAAAGCATTGTGGGATAATAAACTAGGGCATTTAAGCGCGCAAACAAATGTAAATTATATGGATAGCTCACGCATAAATAGCGCGGTAAATATGCTAGGGTGGAGGGCTTCGCCTGAAAAAAATTGGACAAATAATTTGGAGAGTGGCACGGTAAGTGAGGGAGGCTATGGCAATGTCGATACCAAACAAATAAACCTAAATGTAAAAATAAATCAAGATTTTGAGCCTTTGAGTGTGGGATTTTGGGGAAATCGTATTAGTGTGGGAGGGGATTTTGGCTATGTAAATGCTTATTATGAGCGAATGGAGGATATGCTTTTTGGTGGGACTGCGTGGCTAGCACCGCTAAAAAATGGGCAAACTTGCTTAAGTAGCGATATTAGTTGTAGCACTTCGCCTGTGTATTTTCAAGGTGGCAACAATAATTTATGGCAAGATAATACTGGGCAATACGCTTATAGGCTTAGTTTTTATAAAGCAGGGAAAATACGGCTAGATTCTCTTAGCTTTGGATTTTATGCAGAAGATGATATGAGGTTTGATTTGTATAAAGCTGGGGAGATAAATACGCGTATTGGCTTAAGACTTGATGGCGATAACTATATGGGCAAAGTTACGCTATCGCCTAGATTTTCGCTAAATTATATTTTGCCACATAGTAAGCTAAGATGGGGCAGACATTTTGCCACACAGCTTACATTTGGTGCGTCTAGATATTATGGACGCAATCTTTTTACCTTTAGGCTTATGGAGGAGCGAAGCTCGCTAGAATATAGCCTAGCACGAAGCGATGCTAGCAAAAGCTGGGAAGAGATAATGGCAAATGAGGCAAATAAAAAAACAAGTTGCTACAATCGAGCTGATTGTTTTAACCAAAACAAAAACGACACAAATTTCAAAAAACTGCGTGTGCCATATACTGATGAGCTAATGGGCGGAATCACGCAGAAAATCTATGCGTTTATTTTGAGTGCAAAATACATTTATCGTGCTGGCAAAGATGAAATCCGCAGAATGTGTCAAGCCCCTGATGGTTCTTTATCCACAATGAGTTGCACTTCGGACTTGTATATGCCAGAATTTGGAATCAATGCGCGTGATTCACGCTTTGTCTATACAAATCTTGGGCAAAGCAGTAGCGATGTGGTTAGCCTAAGTATCACAAATAATGGTGGATTAGATTTTGGTGGAATCAAAAATAGCATTTTATTTGCATTTGATTGGACAAATGTAAGGCGAAACTACAATGACTATGATACGAGCATCGATGCAAACGCGCTAAATAATGAAATGATTTGGTGGGGTGGCGAAGTGATAAGGTATGATATGCGC
>NZ_JBSIUU010000072.1:0-1566 GCF_053654535.1 Helicobacter sp. T3_23-1056
ACGCATATCATACCTTATCACTTCGCCACCCCACCAAATCATTTCATTATTTAGCGCGTTTGCATCGATACTCGTATCATAGTCATTGTAGTTTCGCCTTACATTCGTCCAATCAAATGCAAATAAAATGCTATTTTTGATTCCGCCAAAATCCAATCCACCATTATTTGTGATACTTAGGCTAACCACATCGCTACTGCTTTGCCCAAGATTTGTATAGACAAAGCGCAAATCGCTTGTAAGCCCCGCTACATTGCTTGTGCAATTATACGAGCTAAAAGAGCCATCAGGGGTTTGACACATTTTGCGGATTTCATCTTTGCCAGCACGATAAATGTATTTTGCACTCAAAATAAACGCATAGATTTTCTGTGTGATTCCGCCCATTAGCTCATCAGTATATGGCACACGCAGTTTTTTGAAATTTGTGTCGTTTTTGTTTTGATGGTAGCAGTTTGTTTTGTTATAACAATCATTGCTACTTGAATATTGAGGATTATTGATGATTTCTTCAAATGTAGTGTTGTGATTTGCTCTACTTACGGTGTATTCAAACGCACTTCTTGCCTCCATTAGCTTGTATGTAAAAAGATTTCGTCCATAGTAGCGATTTGCACCAAATGTTAGTTGCGTGCTAAATTTTTGGCTACTATAAGGCAAAATATAATTTAACGAAAATCTAGGCGATAGCGTAGTTTTTGCCATATAAGTATCATAATCCACCCTTGCTCCAAGTCGCAAATTTATCTCACCAAGTCTAATAAAATACGAATTGAAATCTAGCTTCATATCATTTTCTACAAACGCGCTTGCATTCACATTATCTAGTGCGATATTTCCCGCTTTGTAAAAACTTAGCGCGTGGGTGTATTGCCCATTATTATTAGCCCAATCCCCACTGCTATAATAAACTTTGCCATTTGAGCAAGCTATATCATCGCCTCTACATACTTCGTTAGCTTTTAGGGGAGAGATTCTATCTGTGCGTGTCCCACCAAAAAGCATATCCTCCATTCGCTCATAATAAGCATTTACATAGCCTATCTCTGCCCCTGTGCTAAATTTGCTTTGGGCGACTCCAAAATGCAATGGCTTAAAATCCTGCGTGGCTTTTAGATTGAAATTGATTTGCTTAGTATTGACATTGCCATAGCCTCCCTCGCCAACCGTCCCATTCTCTAAATTATTTGTCCAATTTTTATCCACACTTGCTCTCCACCCTAGCATATTGATAGCAGAATTTACCCTCGAATTATCCATATAGTTAAAATTGCTTTGTGCTAGAAAAAAGCCAATCTTATTATCCCACGAAGCTTTTAGCCCCACTTGATGCCCACCTGTAAGCATATCAAAAGCAGAATTTTTTGTATTTACAACAAAATAATTACTAAATGAAGGCGCATAGGCATAACTTGCCTCTAAAGTTAGATTTTCTAACACATCATAATGCCCTTTTATGAAAAAATTATAATTTTGGCGTTTTTGGGTTTTGCGCTTTTCATCAAGTGTGGCGGCTAGGTAGGTGCTAGAGCCAGAATTTAGCGGGATAAAGCTCTGTGTGCTAGA
>NZ_JBSIUU010000073.1:0-1315 GCF_053654535.1 Helicobacter sp. T3_23-1056
GCCAGAATTTAGCGGGATAAAGCTCTGTGTGGTGGTAAAGCTAGCGATGATTCCAGCTTTTTTGTGAAATCTAGATTCTACACTTGCGCGAATAGAATGTTTGATAAATTCAGGGTGTCCTCCTGTGGCATCAGCAGCTAAAAAATCATTTAGCCCATCGCCATCTTCCCCACCATAAATGTGATATTTTGTAAGGCTTAAATTTTTAGGATTTGCATTGCCTTGTGAGATTTGGTAGCTGATATTGCCTCCGTATTTTTTGGTAGCCTTTTTGGTATTTGCCTCCACTACCCCACCTGTAAATCCGCCGTAACTTGCGCTTACATTGCTATCTAGCACGGTTATAGATTCTAGCAGGCTCGTATCGATATTTAGCCCTTGAGAGCGTCCGGGAAGTGCTGTGGTGGCTACGGGATTGTAGTTGTCATAGCTTCCTGCGGCGGGGTTTAAGTCGTTGTTCATATTAAAGCCATCAAGTTGGAAGTTGTTTTGATAATAAAGTCCGCCAGAGATTTGGATATTTGCAGGGTCGATTTCGCCGGGCGTAGAGCTAGAATTTTGCCTTGTGTCGTATTGGACATTTGGCAAGATTTTAAGAATGCTTGTTATATCTCCATTTGCATTTGGGCTAGATTCTAGCGTGGTGCTATCTATGTAATGCCCACTTTGATACCTTTCTCTAGATTCTGCGTTTGCGTCTTTGTGTCCTGTGGCGGTTACTTTGCCCAAATCTTTTGCTTCTAAGTTTGTTTTTTCTAAGTCGTTTTTGGATTTTAGTTTATTGTAGCGGGAGGGGTTGTCAAATGCTTGCGAGGTGGAATCTATTTTCATAGATTCTGCTGTGGCGTTTGTAGATTCTGTTTGGCTAGAATCTATATCGTAGGCTTTTTGGTTAGCATTATCATTTGTGGCGTTATTGCGCGTGGCATTATTGTGCAAGGCATTGCCATTTGGATTTTGGTTGTGGCTAGAATCTATACCATTTGTCATATTGAGCGCGTAGCGCGAAATATCTCTATCACTACTTATCAAAACATTGTTTTGTTGATTGCGCGCATTTGCCGCTACTTTACCCAAATCTTTTGCTTGCAGCCGCTCATAGTCTTGGCTAGAATCTGTTTGGCTAGAAGTAATCGCAACTTGCACAAAATCCGTGCGGATAGAATCTACTTGGGCTAGTTTTATGTATTTTTGTGGGTTTGTTTGTGTGGAGCTTTCGTTGTTTTGGATTATTTCCCCCTCCCTTGCGGAGGGGGCTAGGGGGTGGGTAGTTTTGTCATTGCGAGAATTTGTAAAATATTTAGCCCAATAAGGA
>NZ_JBSIUU010000074.1:0-1301 GCF_053654535.1 Helicobacter sp. T3_23-1056
CGCAAATAAATAGAGATATTTCGGGCTCACGCGCTCAATATGACAAAGAAAATTCTGTCATTGCGAGCAATGATTCCACTTTCGTCATTGCAGATAATGACTCTACTTCCGTCATTACGGACAAGTATTCTGCTTCCGTCATTGCGAGCGAATGCAATGAGCGTGGCAATCCACACTACGATATAGACAAAGTAGATTGCCACGCAAATGCTGTCGCATTTGCTCGCAATGACAAAAATGCAAATTTTTTCAATGACAAGATTGCAAATTCTCGCAATGACTACAACCACTCCGTCATTGCGGGCGAACGAAGTGAGCGTGGCAATCTACAAGACAATATAGAAACAATAGATTGCCACGCATTAGATTCTGCAAAAATGCAGAATCTAATTGCTCGCAATGACGGCATTGCAAATTCTTTCAATGACAAGATTGCAAATTTTGCTAGTGCAAAATCTACCCACCCCCAAACCCCCTCCGCAAGGGAGGGGGTTTTTAAAGCCAAAATCCAAACCACCGCGCCCAAAAAACGCCTAGCATTATCCATAGCCACAGCTAGCCTCATAGCTAGCCTTAGCCTAGACACCATAGCAGCGCAGGTAAATTGCCGCACCACCGTAGATGACTACACACCGGGTAGTATCTACAATGACTTTGATGGACGCACAAAAGTCTATACCTGCTCGGGCTATGCTGATTGGACAGAGATGACAGGAAGTGGCGGAGAGCACCTGCATCACACCTATGAGACAAATCAGTATTGGGATACCACCGTGCAGTTTGGCACGGCAAGTGAGAGGCTAACTATCGGTGGAGGCTCACACCAAATCGATGTAGGGCTAAATCGTTTTAGAGGACAGGGGGCATTAGGAAAACCGTATGACTACAAAAAAGGATTTTATAAATATATAGAATTTGGGCTTTTGGACGCAAAAGATATGAGCTTTCGTATCACTTCTCAAGGGCAAGTCCAAGCAAGCGTAAAAACCATAGCCCAAGCAAATATCGGCTCACTTATCCTAGCTAGCGATACTACCACAGAAGCTGGAGATAGGGGGAACTGGACATATAATTGGGACGGGAAATTAGGAGGAATCTTTCAACATATAACCATAGGGCATAGCTCTACGATAGGCACTATCAAGGTGGATAAAGACACACGAATGGTATATAATATGGACATCAAAGACAACGCCAACATAGGCAATATAACCAACTCTGGTAACCTAACAAACCTCCGCATAGACAACGCCACAGCAAGCACTATCAAAAACGAATCTGGCGCGTGGCTAGGCACAGTA
>NZ_JBSIUU010000075.1:0-1283 GCF_053654535.1 Helicobacter sp. T3_23-1056
GTCATTGCGAGCAATTAGATTTTTCGTTTTAGCAAAATCTAATGCGTGGCAATCTATAATCACACTACTTTCGTCATTGCGAGATTTTGCGACTTTGTTAAAAAGTTGCAAATTCGTGGCAATCTATCGCTATAAAATACCAAAAACACACTTTTTACAAAATCAATAAATAGATTGCCACGCGGATTTTATACAAAATCCGCTCGCAATGACGAATTCCCCTCCAAAAGTCTAAGTTTTTGTCCCTATCCATAAATCTAAAAACCTAAAAAAACCCCAAGATTTACCCAAAAAAAGACTTACCCATCAATGTAATAAACCTTTTTCTTAGATTTTTTTTCTTTCTTTTTCTTTGACTTTTTGGACTTAGATTTTTTCTTGCCACCTTCGGCTATGCTTCTAGCTACGGCATTGCCGTCTTTGTCGGTTACATAGTCGCTCCCGCCAAACCAATACGCGTATTTAAAGTTTGCAGTCCCAGAGACACCATTAAACCATTCATTTAATGCCCTCTCATTTGTCTTGCTAAATGTGCTAGCATATAGCAGCGCATCTACACCAAATGATAGCTCGTGGTTTTTCTTTATCATCCATATCATATCAAATGCCACATTCCCATACACCGCAGGTAGAGTAATATCGCTCTTATCCCTTAGATTACCAATCCTAAGATATGCTTTTTGCTTATTTAGCACATTATACTTCACGCCTGCTTTTAGGTTGGTGCGGAAAGTATTGCCCCACATTTTATAGTAGCGCACCGCAGCTCCTAGTTGGGGTAAATGCCAATAAAATGTGTTGTAAAATTCACTTGCACCCAAAGGACGATAACTTGCACCACCTACGAGGGCGGTTGGTTTGTCGATTTTGCTAGCTAGGGCAGATAGCATATCATAGCTTAGAGATACTTCAGGGCTTAGGTAGCTATTTCGCTTGTATTGGTAAAATGTAACCCCACCTTTGACTTCCGCGCCTACGCTATACATTAGCGGGAGTGAGCTAGATTTGCTATCGCTAGAGAGGTTTAGTCTATACGCGCCAGATTCCATTTTAAATGTCGGCAAATCAACCCCGCCTCGAATATTTGCTTTGATAAAGCCTTCCCACACTTTCGCAGGCACAGAGAATGTTTTATAGTAGCTTAGCCCAGCTTGCAGGGCGTTTGTCTGCACGCGCGTAGGCACTGTGCCTAGTAGCTTTGTATCGGTGTTGGTAAATTCATATCCCACATATCCGCCAAAGATTCCATTTGCCCTAAGATTTCTTTGCACGCCAAAGAGTGC
>NZ_JBSIUU010000076.1:0-1260 GCF_053654535.1 Helicobacter sp. T3_23-1056
TGGCTCTTTGATGGCAGTTTGTGGCGATGATAAAAAGCAGGTGCGCGTTTTTGCGCTAGTGTGTGGTATTATGGTGTTTTTTGTCAAAGTGTTTTAGACAGAATCTAAAAGTGTTTGATTTTCAAAGCCAATCCAAGCTACGAAGGATATTTGCTTGCAAAAGAGGATATTTTGCTAGATATTATTCGTATAGCATAATCTTTTGGACTTAGTGCTGCATTTTTATGCTTTTCTTTTTTTTAATGTTTTTCATATTTTATGTTTCTCTCTCTTTTGGTTTTTTTTTATTTTTGATTTTATTCCCATTTCACAAAAGCAAATTTTAAGTTTATTTTGCTTATAGTTGCGTTTGTGTTTTTACATTTTGCTTGTGAATCTTATTTTCTTAAAATGCTAGACATAATGAGAAAATCATATTTACAAGAATCCAAAATGTGCTAAAAGATTTTGTAAAGATTATGCAAAAAGGGGTTTGAAATGAATGAAATGAAAACATCTAATTATCCATCTTTGCAAGACTGCAAAGATGGGGTATTAAAATATAGCGCGTTATTTTTGTTTGGCATTTGTAGTATGGTTTTTGCAAATCCTGCATTTGCTTCTAGCATTGCCAACAACGAGAGAGAGAGAGAGAGAGAGAGTAACTCCCGCACAAAATTTTTCTAGCTACAAATCGTCAAAATATCATACTTACAAAGAAACCTCCGTCATTACAGACAATGACTCTGCTTCCGTCATTGCGAGCGAACGCAGTGAGCGTGACAATCCACAATGCAATACAGCAAACATAGATTGCCACGAAAATCCTAGCGGATTTTCTCGCAATGACGATGGGAGGGTGGATTGTTACAAATCCGCTAACGCAGATTCTCGCAATGACGGCATTATTTCCCCCTCCCTTTGCGGAGGGGGATTAAGGGGGTGGGTTTCTTATCCTAATACACATAAGCGAACTATCCAAAATCCTAATCCTTGTCATACTGAGGGCGTAGCCCGAAGTATCTCAAAATCTAAAAATGTAAGTAGAGATATTTCGCGCTCACGCGCTCAATATGACAAAAACTCCGTCATTACAGACAATGACTCTATTTCTGTCATTGCGAGCGAACGCAGTGAGCGTGGCAATCTATTTTTTACGCATTGCAGTGTGGATTGCCACGAATTTAGCCTTTTTGACAAAAGTCTAAATTCTCGCAATGACGATGAGATGATGGATTGCCACGATTCTACGCTACGCGCATATTCTCGCAATGACGAAAG
>NZ_JBSIUU010000077.1:0-1216 GCF_053654535.1 Helicobacter sp. T3_23-1056
CAAGATAAATTCTATGTCAAAATCATAGCGATTTCTAGGCTGGGGGCGTGCGTTTGGCTTATGCCAAATCAAAATATCGGTGTCTATGTCCTCTTTACTTGCATAAAAAATAAGTAGTTTTTCTAGTAGCTTTTTGTTGCAAAAAATATACGCATTTAGTGTGGGCTGGATTCTCTCAAACTCATTTAACAAACTAAAATCAAAGCCCTTGCCTAGTGTTTCGTGGTTTTTGACTAGCTTTGCGTAGTTGCCTCCCCCTGCCTCTTTGGCAAAAACTCCGCTTAAACCACTTAGCAAATAAGGCGGGTCGGTTATGATTAAATCCACGCTATTATCGGGTATTTTGGCTATGTGTGGGTAACAATTAGCGTTATGTATTTGTATCATCAATATCCCCGCTCGTGTATTAGCTTTTTGGCGGATTTATAAAATCTTATGCTAGCTCGCATTGCTTTGTCTTTGTGATAATCAAACAAAAACACGCAAAATGTTATGTTCAATTCTCTGCGTTTTTCTAATGCCTTGCGTCTATATCCTCTCTCTATTGATTGCTTCTTGCCTAAAAGCAAGATAAAATAAAACACTTGCATAAAATAAAAATACACTACCGCTACAATCAAAACACAATGCGTCAAAAAGGCGTTTTGAAATACTAGATTTTTCTTTGCCTCTTGTATTTGCAAGTCTAGTTTTTCTAAGTATTCTTTGCGTCCTGTGGCATTTTGGTCATTTGTGGCGTGTGGGTCGCGCGTGGTGTGTGTGGTCATTTTTTATCCTTACTCAAAATCAAAGTAAGGGATTTTAGGCAAAAAGCGGAGGTAAAATAAAGTGGTTAGATTTGGGGGGGGGTGTTTTGGGGGATTTTTCGTCATTGCGAGCGGATTTTGTAAAATCCGCGTGGCAATCTATATTAGTTTTTGCAAAAAGCGTGTTTTTTGGTTTTTTGTAGCGATAGATTGCCACGCATTATATTTTTTGCTAAAACGCAAAAAAATAATGCTCGCAATGACAAAAAGAAAATCCGCGTGGCAATCTATTTTTTGTTTGGATAAAACACGCAAAAACAACTAAAAAACTTAAAAATCCTAAAAAAGCCTAAAATTACGCGTTTTTGCTGTGGCCTGTGTGGCTTGTGTGTTTTTTGGTGTCGTGGGATAAAATATTTTGCAAAGAATTTATCTCTTGCAAAATATTTATACTGCTTGTAATTTGCGTT
>NZ_JBSIUU010000078.1:0-1196 GCF_053654535.1 Helicobacter sp. T3_23-1056
GAGATTGATTTTTGTGTTTCGTTTGAGAGGCAAAGTCTTTATCAAAACACATATTTTCTTTGGGCAGAGGCAAAAAAAGGCAAAGATTCCAACATTTACACAAGTTTCACGCAATTAGTTTTAACCATAGCCAAAAACAAACACCACCAAAAACACATTCCACCGCCATTTTTAGGCGCATTTGATGCGCAAAAAATCGCTTTTATCGCTTACAACAAAATTATGGAATTTTTGGATAAGATAGATTTTGATTATAGCCATACCACGCCTAGCAACTACGAAAGCGCGAATTTTCAAAAAATGCACGCAATTATCCAGCCTATTTTAGAAAATGAGATTTTGCTTTTTAGTTTTGATGAAAATAACGCAGAATTGCGCGAATTTATCGCTACAAATTTTATTTTAGGCAATGAAAACCTTAGCCAAATCCAAATCACAGAAGATAACTTCGTGCATATTTATATCAAATGGCTAAATGCCGTGAAACCTAGCATTGACATTGATTGGGATTTGGCAAAAAAGCAGGGGATTTTGGATACGGATTTTTATCTAGCAGATATGCTAAGCGATGAAAACAAAACACTAAAAGATAAACTCTATATTTTGCTAAAAGATAGCCACTATGAGCTACTACGGGGCAAAAATAAAATCGGGCTTTTTGAAAAAAGCGAAGTAGATTTTAAGGATAATCAAAAAGCACACAAGCAGTTTTGGAATGCTTATGAACGCCCACCAAAAGAGAAATTTTGGGATAACTTTATCAATCGCCGTGATTTGCTTGTGCCAGAGGATATAAGAGAGCGCAAAGGTGCATTTTACACGCCACAAATTTGGGTGCAAAAAGCACAGGAATATTTAGCGCAATCTTTGGGGGAAAATTGGCAAGATGAGTATTATATTTGGGATTGTGCCGCAGGGACGGGCAATCTACTTTCAGGGCTACAAAATCCGCGAAATATTTTTGCCTCTACGATAGATATTGCAGATGTAAATATCATCAAAGATTTAGTCCGCACACAGGAAAAATCCATTAAACTAAATTTGCTAGAAAATCATATTTTTCAATTTGATTTTTTAAATGACAGCTTTTTTGATAAAGTCGATAGCAAAAATGGCGAGATTTTAGCAGAATCTAAACTTCCTAAGCGATTGCAAGAGATTTTGCGCGATGAGTCAAAAAGACAAAAGCTAGTGAT
>NZ_JBSIUU010000079.1:0-1169 GCF_053654535.1 Helicobacter sp. T3_23-1056
TAGTTTGCTTTACTTTGGGGAGATTTACTTTTGGGGATTTTGCGTTTGATTTGGTGGGTTTTTGAGTGGGTTTTGGAGGCTCTTTAGATTTTGTAGTTTTTGGTGTGCTAGCTTTGTCTGCATTTTTAGATTTATTGTCCGCAGTGGTTTTTGGGGTTGTAGTGGGGGTAGATTTTGTTTTAGTTGCGTTAGCAGAGTTTGTAGGACTTAGATTTGCATTTTTTGCTTTGGTAGTAGAGGGGGGATTAGATTTTAGTGTTTTTCTCTCATTTTTGCCTTTTAGCTTTTGATACCTGCTAGATTTTCTTGTGTTAGAGGTTGCAATGTTTTCATTGTCAAATCCTTTGCCAAGCATATAGCCTAGTAGCACTCCTGCTTTGATTAGGTAGGATTTATCTAGCAGGGTTTTATCGACAAATACAGCCCCTATATCAGCATTGATATAAAACTTACTTCCTATGCCTTGTTTAAACACAAAGCTAGCAGAATACATTTGGTTATTAAAAAATGTCTTATTTGTATAGCTTGCATTATCACCTAGATTTACATTGATAGATTTTAGAGAATTTAGCGCGCCTCCTGCACTTCCTCTAAGCAAAAGGCTTGTTTTTTTGATTTTTATCCCTGTGTCTAAAGCGATATTGCCAAATCCTAAATGATTAGTAGGGATATACTTTCCTTTTAGTATAGCTGCATAGTATAGATTTACACTAGGATTTAGCACAAAAAATACATTGCCACTACTCCCTAGCGCAAAGTCAAACTCTTTTAATAATCCTATGCCTGCTATGATAGAATGTGTAGCAAACTTTGTGTCTAATGCCTTGCCAAAATCCATATAACTATAATAAAGCGCGCTTCGCAAATACAATCTATTTGCAACTCTTAGTTTAGATTTTGCGCCTATGTCAAAGCCATTAGTTGAGTTTTGGTTATAGTAGCGGAAAAAGCCTCCGTTGTTAAACGCACCCATTGAAAACTGATGAGATAAACCATAATCATAGCTCATATAAGTCCCATCATAATTGTTTAATATGTTATAAAGAATCATTGTATTGGTGGATTCTCTTACTATTTGTTCTTTTAGGGCTATGGCGTATCCATAGACAGCGTTTTGGATTTGTGTGGGGGTAGCGTCTGCAGGGATATTGACATTGCCCCCTGTGTTG
>NZ_JBSIUU010000080.1:0-1139 GCF_053654535.1 Helicobacter sp. T3_23-1056
CTAAAATCTGCCTTAAATCGCTGATAGATTTTACTCCCCCGTTCGTATTTATCATAATTTGCCAAAAACCTCATTTGATTTCTTTTGGTAAATTTTTATCAAAAACGGCGTTTTTTAAGCAATATCACTTGCTTAAAAAATCTGCAATTTCTTGCCTATCTTGCTCGGTAATTTTACGCGTTTGGATAAAAATCCCATTTTCATCATATTCTCTGAGTGTCCCTGCAAAATGCTTTGCATTAGCAACAGCATCGGCAAATGCCTCATATTCATCATAATAGTTTATCACATTTCTGTCCTTTTTAAAGCTAAGTGAGTCGATGTATTTACGCACTATGCCTTTATCATATATTAAATACGAAAGCCCTTCATATACCCACACGCCTTGCCTAACGCCATTTTCATACCTGCCGACAAGGGATTGCATTCTTTCATTGCCATTATCAAGTATAGATTCAATGTGAAATTCCCATTTGCCCACGCGCTTACCATCTTTGTAACGCCCTATATGTTCTGCTTTGTGTCTAGCGTGTCTCCAACCATCATCAAAATTGTCCAAAAACCACCAATATACAATCATATTTACAATGAGCGTTAAAACAAAACCAATGACAAATAAAAACACCAAACATAGCAAATCTATCGCCCAAAATAGCAAGTCTATCGACAATGAGACGATTTTTCTTATATTCATTTTTTACCTTTATTGTGCGCTCTTTTTTTGGCATTGCTCTTGTGTTTTGGCATTTTTTAGCGTGTTGTTTTTGATTTCGCCACAAGATTCCAAAAATCCATTTTTAAAGACAAATGCTTTGCCATCTGGCAGAGTTTTGCCCTCAAACACACCAAAATTATTATATTCTACAAATGACTTTTTGTCATATTCGCAAAAATAACAACTCTTTTTGCAAGAGATTTTATCCTCTTGGTTTAGACATACAAATTCTGCTGTGCTAATGGAGAAATTCTCTCCATTTATGCGAATCAAATAATCCTCTTTGTATAAAAAATGCCTATCGTCATTTTTGATGACTGAAAATCTCTCTCTTTCATAAAAAATACTTGTGAAAATATATGGCACAACCGATAGCGCAAACACTAATGCCAAACCCACTACTACGCCAAATATGAAGGAAGCA
>NZ_JBSIUU010000081.1:0-1102 GCF_053654535.1 Helicobacter sp. T3_23-1056
CACGCTTTTGGGTGGCAGTGTTTATCCTTGCAAATTAGATATTTTTTTGCCTCTTTTTTGCCACTGCGCGGATTATTTATTATCATTCCTTGTTTATAGCTTATTGTAGGATTTCCATCTATGCTTTGTAAGTTTTCATCAAAATCTATGGTGCGCGTTAGCTCTATGCCCCCACTACGACTTTCAAACCCCCATACATAGCCAAAAATCTTAACCTCCCCACTATAACCACAGACATTATCCTCCATAAACGAATATCCACTATTGTAGCTATCATAAGGTAGCTCGATAGATTCTAAAATATAGTCCTCCATTGCTTTTGGGGTTGTGGGGTGGGCGTAGCATAGTTCTCTGCCATCGCTTACACATTTGCCACTTTTGCCATCATAATGCCCCTCAAATATCTTGCAGACTTCTTGTTTGTTTTCTACGCGCTTTATATTTAGCACTTTTACTTCGCCTACAATCTCGCGCTGTGTTTTTAGCGGTTTATAGAAAAGTTTTTCTATAAATAATGCTTTTAGCGTGTCATTAACTAATATTTCATTGCTTGAATCCCAATATACTTCGCCTTGCAAGGCACACAACATAACGCATATCAAAACATTAAATCTACGCAATAATTTCATTTATTTCACTCCATAATCGTTGCTCGTGGATTGCACGATTGATTTTGGCAGACTAAATTTATCACTTCAACACAAATGCTCTTATCGCAATATGTGTAAAACTCATTTGATTGCTTCTTAGCTTGTTCTATTGGTATTTTGCGCGAAAGTGTCGTAGAGCCACTAACGCTAGAAAAATCCCAAATTTTATCAAAAAGTTTCACTTTTCCATTATAACCGCATTGCCATATACCATAATATCCCTTATAGTCGGGGTTTATAAAAACGGATTCCAAAAAGTATTCTTTTAATTGTGCTTTGTTTTTTGTGGCACTGCCAATATGAGCGCAATATTGATTTGTATCCATTATCTCGCCTAGCACTTCTATATTTTTGTCCCATTCAACCACTTCTATGATTTCTAATGCAATATTTAGCTCTTTGAGTGTCTTGCCATCAAATAGATATGGTTTAGGGATATTTAAATCTTTTAG
>NZ_JBSIUU010000082.1:0-988 GCF_053654535.1 Helicobacter sp. T3_23-1056
GAAGGGGAGAGAGGTTTAGCTTTAGGGTTTGGAGTAAAGCTAATGTTTATGGGTAATAGCGTTAATGTGTTAGAGTAAGGATTTGATTTATATACATCTAAATCTTTAAATAAAAGATTTTGTGAATCTAATATATTAGCTTGATTATTTATTTGATGATTGGTTTGTGTTTTATCATTGATTTCATCATTTAATAACACAGCATTAAAAAAGGCATTGCTTTTGTGAATAATATTATCATTAGTGTTAATGTTGTTTGCTAAAAGGGCTTCATTGATTAGCATTTGTTTGATTTCAATAATGTAGAAATCTTGCAAGGACTGCTCTTTAGTGCTTGTGCTATGCTCTAAATTGATTCTAAAGGTTTGATTTAGCTCTAAATCATAGATATTACTTTTTGCTTTAAAGGTGTTATAAAGCATCATTGCCCTAGAAGTAGCAATACTTAATGGTGTGTTTATATTGCTACTTATATCGCCTGTATTATTTGGGTTGCTTTGAGGATTTTGGTTGTTTGTGGTGTTTGGATTATTTATGTTGTTTGCATCGCTAAAAGAATATTGTGAGTTATAAATGTGGGTGGAATAAAGGGCATTATTTAGATTTTCTATGGAATTATTATATGAATCATTGTGCGATGTTGCATTGTTTGGATTAAAATGACTTGATATAGAATGCAACTCATAAGGATTTGTAGCTGAATGTGTGCTTTGAGTGAATGATTTTGTGATTAGGGATTGGGATTTATAAAAACTATTTATACAGGGTAGATTTTGGGTATTGTTTGGATTTGGGTTAAAGAGAATCGTTTGAATTATATTGTTTTTAGATTCATTTGAATCTAATTTAGATTCGCCCATAGTGTTGTTTTTTGATTCATTAGTTTCATTAGAATTACTTGCATTTAAATGATTATTTGTGCTATGAATGCCATTTGCTAAGAAATCATAGAAATAAATCGTGCTAGAATCCTCATAGAAATATATGC
>NZ_JBSIUU010000083.1:0-975 GCF_053654535.1 Helicobacter sp. T3_23-1056
TAGAGCAAATCGCCCTAGCAGCAAGAAGCAACAAAGGGGGCGAAAAAACTTTAGGCGAGCAGGCTACCTCCGCGCTGGGCGTGTATCAAAAAGACATAGAAAAAAACCTGCTAGAAAATAAATCACGCAGATTTTTAGAGAGTGAGAGCGTAGATAATCAACGCCAAATCGTAGCAAGACTGCTAAACGCCCCGCTAAAAGAGGAAGAAGCAAATCTAGCCCTTTTAGCAAGCCTTAGCAAAGCTAGCTATGATTTAGACATAGCCAAAGCCCTAGATAAGATTCAAGGCGATGATTTGCTAGTATCAAAAGTAAAAAATATGCTTATTTCAAACGCTGGCGGGTTTTATAACATTGCCAAAAGCATAGCCACACCAAAGCTAAATGAAATTACCAACTACCTAGTAAATGCCATCGCGTTTTTAGGCAAAGAGACCAAAAACGCAGGCAAAGCCACAAGCATAAACCGAAGCGAGATTTACAGAGAGCTAGCAAACAAAATCAATGAACGAATAGAAGCAAAAGTGCAGGTTTTTGATGCTTTACAAATCCCAAAAGAGCGATTTATCCACGAGATAAAGGCAGATATTTTAGGGGCTAGCCTTGTGAAGTTTTCAAACCAAGATTTTGCAAGCCAAAGGCTTTATGAAGCGTTGAAAGAAATGCCTGAAGTGCTAGAAAAAAAGTTTGCTGAGCCTAGCTTTGATTTTTTTGGCGATAGTGAGGTAAAAAGCCTTAGTGAAGTGGATTTATACGACTTTTTGGACTATATGATAGGCAAAGGACAACAAAACGAAGCCACCTCCGCGCTAAAAGACGCGCTAATCAACCTAAAAAAATACGAAAACACAACCCCAACGCCACCAACAACCCCAACACCACCAAAAGACACGCCACCAAAACCCGATAAATCCCCCTCACTTATGCAAGAGAACAATTTGCAAGCCCCCTCACTTAGCACGAGGGCAGACAAAG
>NZ_JBSIUU010000084.1:0-963 GCF_053654535.1 Helicobacter sp. T3_23-1056
AATCTTTTGATTTACTAGATTCATATTTTTCTAGCAAATCTTTTATTTCTTGCGTGCTTAAGTAATATTCTCCATCTTTTATAGTATTATTTTCATCTTGATAGCCTTTATCATAGCAATGAAATAGTGGTTGATGTGTTTGTTTTGTGGTGGTGCTATTGTCTTGCAAATGTCTATCAAAGTCATTTATATAACCAAAATCTGTAAAACTAGGCACAAAGTGAGTATAGCCTTTTTGTTGCTCTAATTCCGCTTTTTCTTGCAAAGTTAATGCTTTTCCGCTTCTAGCTTCATAGCTTGCTACTATGTGATTGCCTCTCAAGATTGATAGTGTAAGTCCATCGAAAAGCAAAGATATTTTAGCTTTGAAATAAGGACTAGCAGGGCATTTTTGATAATTATTAGGTGTTAGAATCTTATTTGTGGTGTTTTTGGATTGATAAATAGATTGTTTATGTGTCGTATGGGCTGAATGGGTATGATTAGAATGCTTTGAGTTATGTGAATCATTGAGGTTGTTTGGATTATTGAGGTTATTTGGATTATTGAGGTTGTTTGAATCACTTGAATTACTTGAACTATGCGAATCATTTGAATCATTTGAATTGCTTGAAATATTTGTATTATTTGAATCTATTTTATTAGATTGTTGTTGATTAGATTGTTGAGTGGATTGTTGATTAGATTCTTGTGAATGCGGCGATTGCGGTGATTGCGTATAAATATGATTAGATTCTTTTGCTAGATAATATGGATTTATTTCATACTCATCATCATTTATAAGCTCTACACTAAAAAAATCTCCTCTCTCACTATGTGGAATCTCAAATACAACTTCACCATTTGCAGTAGTGATTTTAGATTTATAGCATTTTTTAGAATCTATATTTGTTATTTGAATCTCTTTGTTTTTTAGGGGAATTAGCAAATCATAATCTTTGATTATGAGTTTAAAGGGGAATG
>NZ_JBSIUU010000085.1:0-958 GCF_053654535.1 Helicobacter sp. T3_23-1056
CTTGTTCTAAATTAGCTAAAACTTCTTGTCCTTTATATTTTTTGCTTACTATATGCTCTAAATTTATTTGAATCTCCTTATATCCTCTAGGATAATTTTTATCTTCAATTTCTTTACCAACCGAATCTAGCTCATAGATTTTTCTAGGATTCCCATTAGAATCTTTAAGTAAATCAAAGTAAAAATAACTTGCTTGTGCTAGCTCGGCATAGTCTCGTAAATCATCAATTTTATTTTTCATTTAAATGCTCCTTATAATTTTGTTTGTTTGAAGTTTATTTCAAACCCACTACCTTCATTGCCTTCAATAAATATGCCATACAGATTGTATTCATAGTGCTTGTTATATAACAAACTTTGTATTATACACCAATAGGAATATGGATTTACAAATGCTGTCGTGCCACCACCTGCGATAAACAAAAATAAAAAAAGTGGCATAATAGATTTTGATAAAAATCTAAATACTTTTTGTAATCTCGGCGATTTTAATTTTGATTGTTCAATCGTTTTGATTATAAAATATATAGATATAAGAAAAATTACTACAAACCACACTAACCCCAAAACCAAGCCAGAAATATACATAAAAATAAATGTTTGTTTGTTGCCTAACATAATTCCAATAATAGCAATGCTAATAACGACGAGAAATAATACGATAAACACTTTTTTCATTTAGGCGAATCCTTAATAAAATATATCGCTAGTATAAAATTTGGCTAAAGACAACTTAAGCGGATTATTTCTTATCATTTTTCAACAAGACATTTTGGCAAGATTTTATACAAATCTTGTCCTTGATTTTTGGTTATGGCTATCTAAATTCTGTCTCTTTTAGATGAAGCATAAAATTCTCTTTTTTGATTCCTTTGAATTTAGCTAATCTATGTTTGGCATAACCCCAGAAGTTTTCAATTCCATTTATGTGATTTCTACCTAAAGCAAACTCATTTTT
>NZ_JBSIUU010000086.1:0-883 GCF_053654535.1 Helicobacter sp. T3_23-1056
GAGCTATGAATCACGCCATAGATTGCTTTGCTTGTGTCTTTGGCATTTGGTGGGATATAGGCGACTTTATACCATTTGGGGTTGGTAGAATCTTTGCCTAAAAATGCGATTCTGCCTTTGTGTACGCTAGACATTACTAGAATGCAAAACTCTCCACGGTCATGGTCAAATTTCTTTTCGTATTGCACGACTTCATTTTTTTGTATCGCATAGAGAATCTTGCCATTTGGCGATTCTCGCAAGTTGATATAAGAATCTTTGGAAATCCAATCAAGACCGATAATTTCCTCTTTTGTATGAAATGTTTGTCTTATTTCGCCTGTTAAATTAAGATTTTTGAAATCCACATAATCTATGCCACCCTCTATCCAATCTGTCGTAAAATGCTGATGATTAGAAATATCTACTTCTGCCCTCACCATAAAATCTGACAAGGCATATTTTTCAAGCCAATTTTTCCCCAATGCGTGAGATATTTTTGCGTTTATATTGTCATTTAGGCAATGGTGCTTTGTCGAGTGTTTTTCATCATCGCTTCGGCATAGCGTAAATTTTAAATAATCATCATTAAACACGCTATTTCTATCAGGCACAAACAACAGCTCTCTAAATCCCCAACCTTCCATATCTTGTATGACGCCCGTTCTCCACACTAGCACACCACTTACGCGTCCTTTGCCCTCATATATGGTATCATTAACCCAAGAATATTGCTTGTTGGTGTATATTTTTTTGACAAAAGAGCCATTTATGATATTTTGTTTTTGTCGTAAAGAGTCTTTATCTAAGCCAAATGCCGTTGGCATAATGCCAAAGCTTGCAAAAAGCAATATAAACAATGCAATTTTCATTTTTCACTACCTTAATATTTTTTTAGATTCGC
>NZ_JBSIUU010000087.1:0-881 GCF_053654535.1 Helicobacter sp. T3_23-1056
TTATATTCTGCACCTACTTTGATTATTTTTGCTAGGGCTATATCTTGGGTATGGCTCTTAGCGATAGATTCGTTATAATGTCCTTTTATGCTAGATTCTTTATTGTTTAGAATAGTTTGGCTAAAGTTATGCTCTATTAGTTCATCATAGTCTTTTTGAGCGTGGATTGAGATTAGCTCATTATCTTTTATATTTTCTAGTGTTATTTCATTTATGCCTTTTTCATTTAATCCTAGTGTTTTAGAGCTAAATGTGGTTTTATGAGAATCTTTTGGTAAGTGTAGATTTGGGGTGTTGGTGTTATTATACAAGCTACCACTAATATATGGTTTATCTATGTCATTATCTAAAAAGCTAATAAGCACTTCATCACCTACTCTTGGAGTGTGATAAAAACCTGAAGCATTAGAAGCAATGGGAGATGCTACGCGTAAATATGGGGAATAATATTGCATAGAATCTTGTGAATTATCTTGTGAATTATTTTGCGCGTTGGCTTGTGTGCTAGATTGTATTGTTTTTGTGTTATTTGTGTTTATATTATTTGTAGATTGGCTTAAATCATTGGAATCTATTTTAGATTCACTAGCTTTGTTGGTATTAGCAATGCTAGATTTGCTTGAATCATTGCTAGATTCTGCGTTTGATTTACCTAAATCGTTAGTTGATTTTGCATTTGTTTTGCTTAAATGATTGGGATTGTTTGTTGATTGTGAGTCTAAATCATTAGCATTTATACTAGATTTTGCATTTATATTAGATTTTGCACTAGATTCTGTGCTTGTTTGATTTGATTGCAATATTTGATTATCAATTATTGCTTGATTAGCAAAGGCATTGATTCTAACTCTAACCCTACCAAAGCTATCAGTGTGAATGGT
>NZ_JBSIUU010000088.1:0-863 GCF_053654535.1 Helicobacter sp. T3_23-1056
TATATTCACTACTATTATGCTCTACTTTTAGTTTATTGTCTAATCCTACACTTAGAGTATTGCTTGTGCCTACGATGGTGTTTTTAGATAAAGCTACATTTGTGTTATATTCTGCACCTACTTTGATTATTTTTGCTAGGGCTATGTCTTGGGTATGGGTTTTAGTGATAGATTCGTTGTAGTGTCCTTTTATGCTAGATTCTTTATTGTTTTTGATAGTTTGGCTAAAGTTATGCTCTATTAGCTCATCATAGTCTTTTTGAGCGTGGATTGAGATTAGCTCATTGTCTTTTATATTTTCTAGTGTGATTTCATTTATGCCTTTTTCATTTAATCCCAGTGTTTTAGAGCTAATCGTAGTTTTATGTGAATCTTTTGGTAAGTGTAGATTTGGGGTGTTAGTGTTATTATAAAGGCTACCACTAATATATGGTTTATCTATGTCATTATCTAAAAAGCTAATAAGCACTTCATCACCTACTCTTGGGGTGTGATAAAAGCCTGAAGCATTAGAAGCAATAGGAGATGCTACGCGTAAATATGGGGAATAATATTGTGTGCTATTGTGGGCGTTGTCTTTTGGAGTAGATTCATTGTTTTTGTTTGAATCGCTTGAATCTATAAAGTTCTTAGATTCATTAGATGTTAAATTAGATTCATTTGAATCTTTTAATGTTTTAGATGCGCTAGATTGTGCGTTTGAATTTTGTGTTTGATTTAATTGCAATATGTTATTATCAATTATTGCTTGATTAGCAAAGACATTGATTCTAACTCTAACCCTACCAAAGCTATCAGTGTGAATGGTATTTAGCTCTTCTACTATATTGTTTTTTTCGCCTATGACAATGCCTAGTGTGGTA
>NZ_JBSIUU010000089.1:0-743 GCF_053654535.1 Helicobacter sp. T3_23-1056
AGGTTTTTGAGTGTAGATTTTAGGCAAAAAGCGGAGGTAAAATAAAGTGGCTAGATTAGCCACCTTGCAAAAACGCAAAAATCTAGGGCAAAATGCAAAAATCTTAAAACAAAAATCTTAAAAAAGGACAAAGCAATGAAAGAGAAATATTTCACTAAAAAAGCGTGGCGCAAGCAAATACAGCGCGATTATTACCTAGACAAAAAGCAAGCAAAAAAGAAACTAAAATTTTTAATGAATTTTTGCGACTTTGACTGCTCTAAGTGTGCGTGCAGAGATACGGCGTATTGTCCGCACAATGAAATAAGCCCGCGCGGGTGGAAAATGCTAGGGGTTGGATTTTTGGTTGTTTGTTTTGTGATTTTTCTTGCGATTTGGATTGGATAAAACACGCAAAAAGACAAAAAAATCTAAAAACCTAAAATCCTAAAAGCCTAAAATTACGCGTTTTTGCTGTGGCCTGTGTGGCTTGTGTGTTTTTTGGTGTCGTGGGATAAAATATTTTGCAAAGAATTTATCTCTTGCAAAATATTTATACTGCTTGTAATTTTCGTTGGGGGGGGGGAGTGGGGATAGATTTTGCATTTGCTTGTGTGAGCGTGGCTTGGATTTGTGCTTGTTTATCTTGCAAAAGAGAATCTAGCGCATCTTGTGTAGATTTTAGTTGATTTTGCAAAGAGTTTAAGCTAGATTCTGCGTTTGCTAGCTCGCGGACTTTGGTAAAATAAGTAGTAGTGTAAAAA
>NZ_JBSIUU010000090.1:0-680 GCF_053654535.1 Helicobacter sp. T3_23-1056
CCTCTGCTATTGCCTCATCTATTTTTTTTAATGACGGCTCTATTTCGCACTCTATAAATGTTTTTGCAAGGTAGCCCTCTTTTTCTTTTTGTCTTGCCACCTCTTGCATTTGCGCGAAACTATCACACATCACCACACAATCATCTGCGTCCTCGTCCAAATACACCACACAAAAGCCTGCGATGTTTATCTCGTCATATTCTAGTATTGCCATTTTTGCTCCTTTTTTTTTGAAGCTAGAATCTAAAAGGCAAAACAACGCTACGACTTGCTTTTTTTGCTTTTTCTTGCATCTATTTGCTTGCTTTTTTAGCGGGATTTTTGGCATTTGCCTCACAGATTTTGCTAAAAGGTTTTTATTAAAACGATTTAACTTATCCTGCGTCTTTGTAGCGTGCCTTGCTTTCTTTGCCTTAGGCGTTGCCACACTTAAGCGATTTTTGCCAAAATCTTAAGCATTTGAAGTCTTTTTGTAAAAACATTGCTTAGCTTTTTTGCTTATAAAAAGCATTGTTTTTTGTCAAAAAGTGTTTTTGCTAATCAAGCAATCTTACTTTTTGGGTAGAAACTAAATTTTTCCAAATCAAGCATTTTGCTTTTTTGCTTAAAAAAACAAAATCTTTGTTTTTAAAAAATCAAACATTTGGCTTTTTGTAAAAAAAGCAAAATTTGGTTTTTGA
>NZ_JBSIUU010000091.1:0-675 GCF_053654535.1 Helicobacter sp. T3_23-1056
AAACACCATTGCTAGTATTTAGCATTTTTTCTTATTTGCGTCATCTAGTATGGCTTTGGCGATATTGGATACACTTGTAGAGATTTGTGAGCTAGCGTTGGCTATGCTTACATTTTCTTGGGTTACGCTCTCTAGGCTAGTGATTGCGTCATTTATTTGGGTGATACCTGTGGTTTGCTCTTTGATAGATTCTGCCATATCGTTGATGGATTGCACTAGCAAATTTGTATTTGCTTCTATTTCGCCTAGTGATTTTCCTGTGCGCTCTGCTAGCTTTCGCACTTCATCTGCGACTACGGCAAACCCTCTGCCGTGCTCACCTGCTCTAGCTGCTTCAATCGCTGCATTTAGAGCTAGTAGGTTTGTCTGGTCTGCGATGTCTCGTATGATACCTATGACATTTCTAATGTCTTCTGTTTGGTTTATGACTTCATTGCTTCTTTGGGATACATTTTGCATAGAAGAGGTGATTTCTTCTACTGCGGTGGCGGTTTGCTCTAGGCTTGTGGCTTGAGAGTTTGAGCTTTGGGTAAGAGAGGCTACGGCTTGCTCTAGCTTGCTACTTTGCTCATTTAGAGAGTTTGCAAAGTTTAGTGAAGTTTTTAGCATTTTTCTTACTTCTGCACCTAGCGTGTTTGTAACGACTTCTACTCTACCTTTAGCGTTTGGAATCTC
>NZ_JBSIUU010000092.1:0-599 GCF_053654535.1 Helicobacter sp. T3_23-1056
TCTACTTCTTGGTTGTAATACCTATCGCTATGGAAAGTCTTTGTCGTCATCGTATCTAGGACATTTTGCGTCATCGTGTTTCTGCGCAGGCTAGATAGCACCAAAGCACGATACACAGATGCACCATAGCTAGACGCCACATCTGCGACTATGCTAAAGCCTTGTTTATCTGCGCTCTCTTTGATAGCTTGCCCTGGAGCTGCTTTGACTTGTAGGCTACTTAGCCCTTTTACTACACTTGTGCCATTATTAAGAATAATATCCTCATACTTATAGACTTCATTGACTACGATATTATCCCCAGCAGAGACATAGATGGAGTTGTTTGCCACGCCGATGCCTTTGCCTGTTGTGCTATTGTATTGTTGTGCACCATCGCCACTACCTACATAGATATGCGCTCCCTGTGCGGTGCTAGATTTCCAAGCACTAGCAGAGCCATCTAGCACGATAGACGCACTATTTATGATTAGGTTATTATTGATAGTAAGCCCACTAAAATCCGTAACAAGCCCGCTACCTGGTGTATTTCTATCACCTATGCTTATCGTGCCTACGGTGCCAGAGAGTTTGTTGCCTATGGTTGCACCACCATTTAT
>NZ_JBSIUU010000093.1:0-624 GCF_053654535.1 Helicobacter sp. T3_23-1056
TGAGTGTTTGACACGATAATGTGCCTTTGCACCAAAATCCACCAATCCATCATACGCACCCCAACAATCGCTAAAAATTATAGATTCTGCTAAATCGCTGCAAACTCTCAAAATAGGCAATAATTCACTTGCAGAGCAACCTTTGACTACTTGTGTATAAACGCAACCATTTCGTTTTAACATTTCTTCTGCTTGCAGTTGCAAGTATTAGCGAAGCAAAAACACAGGCGTTTTCTTACCTGCTCCACGCCCTCTTTTTCCCCGCACTCTTTTAGCACCCAAATAGCTCTCATCAATTTCAATTTCACCTTGCATTTTAGATATTTTTTCACATTCTTTTGCTATTAAAATTCTAATTTGCCTAAAGATTTTATTTACACTTTGGCGAGAAATATTGCTTAATTTTGATATTTTTGCAGCTTTAATATCAAGGCTTCTTGCAAAGCTACAAGTGTAAGCAAAGTAGAAAAATATTTAAGAATCCCTCACAAATTTCGCCTCACTAATTCTTGAACGAATGATATACTTGTTTTTCATCGTATGAATCATAACTTAAAGATCCTTTGTTTGAGCTTAAGTTGTCTTGAGCCTTCTATATTTATTCTAAACATAGGCTCTAGAGCC
>NZ_JBSIUU010000094.1:0-572 GCF_053654535.1 Helicobacter sp. T3_23-1056
AACACCACCATTTTAATTTGCTTTTGACTTCAAATATCACACACTCTGATTTATAATCCATTGTTTTAATCCTTTAATTTTCTATTTAGCCAAAAGCTGTTTGGACTTTTGGTATATGAAATCTTATCCACGCTAAATCCTAATCTCTTATCAAGCCATTCTTTTAACTGCGCCTTGTTTTCTAGCCTGTTATCCCAACTATCAATATTGTAACAAATTATCCAAAATCTAACTATGTTATTTTCTTTCTTGATTCTGGCAAAAATTTCACTTTTTCCATTAAATCCCTCCCCTATCAATGCTAGATTTTCTAATCCCAACCTTACATCGCCTAAAATCCTATATCGCACGATGACACAATGCTCATAAAGCACGATTTCTTTTAGTAAAAATGGCTTTGCCATATACACAAGCAAAAGCCATATTCCAAAAACAGCGGGACATACAAACTTAACTGCGACAATCATAAACGCAAAAAAGAATCCCACAAAAATCACAAAATCAAGCACATCAAATAATCTATGATAGATTTTACTTTTTCGTTTGCAAACAAGCACAACATTATCTAGTGG
>NZ_JBSIUU010000095.1:0-552 GCF_053654535.1 Helicobacter sp. T3_23-1056
AAGTCATAATATTATTACCCCTTTTTCACCTTCACAGGCTTATTGACACTTAATCCATTTTCATCTAGCGTTAGCTCACTATCTTTGACTTTTAGTATGATTTTATCTTTGCTTAATGCAATACTCGAATCACTTGACACATATAAATTTATACAATCACCCACATAAAGATTTACTTCATTTTTGCTTTTTGCGTAAAAATCATTGACATTTATCGTTAGATTCTCATCGCTTTTTAAGGCAAGTGAATTTTTAGTTAAAATATGGAGGTTATTTTGTGAAGTTAGTGCTATTTCATCATTTGCGCTTAAATGCAGATTTTCATTTGAATGAATGCTTAAATGTTTTTGCACCTCTTGCTTTGCATTCCCTGCGATATATTTGCCACTATCCCCCTCTATCTTTGTATCCACATTCCCCTTAATCGTTACTTCCTTATCCCCACCTATATATTCACTACTATTATGCTCTACTTTTAGTTTATTGTCTAATCCTACACTTAGAGTATTGCTTGTGCCTACGATGGTATTTTTTGATAAAGCTACATTTGTA
>NZ_JBSIUU010000096.1:0-543 GCF_053654535.1 Helicobacter sp. T3_23-1056
TTTTCGCCGTTTTTTTTTTTTTTGATTTTTTGGTGATTTTTTGATTTTGTTTAAGGATTGTTTAATGTTTGTTGGTTTATCATTTGCTTATTTGATTTTCGTCCAAACGCAAGGAAAAATACCTAAGAAAAAGGAGAAAAACAATGGTATTTAATGCAAAAAATGAATATCTCAAAAAATCTCTTAATGAGAGAGAGAGAGAGAGTAACTCTGCGCTAAAATTTTCTACTTCCACATTGTCAAATCGCAAGACTCACAAAGCGACTTCCCTCATTGCTGATAATGACGCTACTTCCGTCATTGCGAGCGAACGCAGTGAGCGCGGCAATCCACAATGCAATACAGAATCAATAGATTGCCACGCATTAGATTCTGCAAAAATGCAGAATCTAATTGCTCGCAATGACGACAATGTAAAATCTTGCAATGACAGGGTTTCCGCTTCGCTTGCGGATTTGCACACTTCTTGTCCCCCCTCCCTTGCGGAGGGGGCTAGGGGGTGGGTTTCTTGTCATACTGAGCGTAGCGAAGTATCTCAAAATA
>NZ_JBSIUU010000097.1:0-542 GCF_053654535.1 Helicobacter sp. T3_23-1056
ATCACGCAAAAAGCGTGCTTGCAGTCTTGTATTGAAGTCTTGCTTTGCAGTCTTTGCTTTACACGGCTAAAAGGGGCTAATGAAGCGTTTTACGCTTGCACGCCATCAAAAAGCGCGTGTTGTTTTCTAAGCCTAAGAGATTCTAACCTTGCTAGCAAAGCTAGCTCGTTGCTAACCTTACTAGCTTTGCTAGATTGAATCTCGCTTGCCACATTTAAGGCATTGGCACAACTTTACTGCTTTTTGAAAAGCCCTTAGCGTTTTGAAGCGTTTTTGCTTGTTTTTTGCGTTTAGATTCTAGTTAGCTTAAGCCTTTTGGGGCTACCTCTTGCTTAAAAATACAATGCTTAACGCTAATTTGAATGAAATTAACATTTTGGCATTTTTCACATACCGCGCGGGCGACTTGCACCTGCGAATGCACATCATACAAATCCAAAGCCCAACCCCTTGCAAACTCTAGCTTGGCGTTGTCATTTGGCGTATAGCACTTATCACAAATATAAGATATTATCATCACTACCCTTTTTTTTGGGCTCTTG
>NZ_JBSIUU010000098.1:0-515 GCF_053654535.1 Helicobacter sp. T3_23-1056
CTAAGGGGTGGGTAGATTTTGGGTTTTTTAGAGAGGGGGCTTAAGGCTTATGAACTGATTAGGCGTAGGCTTATTTGAGTTTAGGTTTATGAGGGAGTCCGTCATTGCGAGAATCTAGGCTTTTGTCAAAAAGGATAGATTCGTGGCAATCTATGTTTTTTTGAGTTACTTCGCTTACGCTAAGTATGACAAAAATCTTTTGTGGATTGCCACGAATTTGCTAACGCAAATTCTCGCAATGATAGAAGGGTGTGATTATAGATTGCCGAGCAATTAGATTTTGCAAAAATGCAAAATCTAATTGCTCGCAATGACACCCACCCCCTAGCCCCCTCCGCAAGGGAGGGGGGAAAAGAGGCAAACTCACTGCAAGGGAGGATTTATAGATTGCCACGCGGATTTTACAAAATCCGCTCGCAATAACATTAAACAACATAGACAAATTACACTAAACTAAACTACAAACAAAACAAAACCAAACCAAATTACACTAAACCAAACTAAGCTAAACAAAC
>NZ_JBSIUU010000099.1:0-568 GCF_053654535.1 Helicobacter sp. T3_23-1056
TTAAATTCTAGCAAAGAGGGGGATTTAGTGCTAGATTGTTTTATGGGGAGCGGGACGACTGCGCACGCTTGCAAAGTGCTAAATCGCAGGTTTTTAGGCTATGAAATAGATAAAGAATACTACCAAATGGCACAGCAAAGACTAAAAAGCGAAGTGCAGGGTAAGTTTCAACTTTATGGGTAAAAAAGCAGGGGAAAAACACGCAAAGGGAGGGGATTTTAGATTGCCACGCCACGCAAGCTAGAATCCCACGCGGTTTTTGTCATTGCGAGCATTATATTTTTGCGTTTTATCAAAAATATAATGCGTGGCAATCTATCGCTACAAAAAACCAAAAACACGCTTTTTTTGCAAAAAATAATATAGATTGCTACGCCGTGCAAGCACGGCTCGCAATGACGAAAAAACTAGATTGCCACGCGGATTTTTTCAAAATCCGCTCGCAATGACGAAAACACACGCAAAAACAAAATCTAAAACAAACTAGCGCACACACAAAAAAACCCACCCCCTAGCCCCCTCCGCAAAGGGAGGGGGAAAGGGAGGGGGAAATCCTGCCCCCTAACCC
>NZ_JBSIUU010000100.1:0-502 GCF_053654535.1 Helicobacter sp. T3_23-1056
TGGTTTTGCGTGTGTGCTAGTTTTTTAGTTTTTGGTTTTTGTGTGTGCTAGATTTTGGTTTTTTTGTAGATTTTTGCGTGTCTTTGTCATTGCGAGCAAAAATGAGCGTAAGCGAATTTTTGCGTGGCAATCTATATTATTTTTTTTGCAAAAAGCGTGTTTTTTGTTTTTTGTAGCGATAGATTGCCACGCATTATATTTTTGCTAAAACGCAAAAATATAATGCTCGCAATGACAAAAAGAAAAACGCGTGGGGATTCTAGCTTGCGTGGCGTGGCAATCTAAAATCCCCTCCCTTTGCGTGTTTTTCCCCGCTTTTTCACCCATAAAGTTGAAACTTACCCTGCACTTCGCTTTTTAGTCTTGCTTGTGCCATTTGGTAGTATTCTTTATCTATTTCATAGCCTAAAAACCTGCGTTTTAGCACTTTGCAAGCGTGCGCAGTCGTGCCACTGCCCATAAAACAATCTAGCACCAAATCCCCCTCTTTGCTAGAATTTAG
>NZ_JBSIUU010000101.1:0-452 GCF_053654535.1 Helicobacter sp. T3_23-1056
TTTTGTCTTTTGGTAGATTTCTATTGCTGTAAAATGTTATAATGTGTTCAGTGTTAGCGGTTGTGGTAATGGAGGAGTTTGCCCCTCCCCCGCTTTCACTAAACTTTTTAAAACTACTAACCGCCCTAAATTTATTTCCATCTTTATCTATCCATTCATAAATCCTGCTTCCGTCTTTGTCGATAAAAGGCTCTTTGTGTTTTTGTAAATATTGCCTTATGTTTTTTCCTAAATTCAATAATTCATCATTTGAAATATACCCCTCTTGTTTGGTGTCTAGCGTATGCCCTAGTTTTATGTGCTTTGCGCCCTTATTTTTATTGCCTCGTGCGTATCTTATAGCGTTTTCGATAGAATCTAAATCGGTCTTTATGTAAGTTGCTATTTTATTGTTGTAAGTTACATTATAAATCCCGCGTTGTTCTTTGTGGATTTGCTTTTGTGCGGGCGTG
>NZ_JBSIUU010000102.1:0-426 GCF_053654535.1 Helicobacter sp. T3_23-1056
GTTCTAACTCTCCTTGCGGTATCAAAGGCACAAATCCACCACTTTTACATACACTCATAAACAAAAACAATGCAAATATATATTTTTTCATTTTTGACATTTATTTAAAGCCTCCAAAAATAAAAATTTTTTACTCGCACTCTTTGCAGTATTTTTTCATAACTTGCTCGACTTTATCTTGGTATTCTTTGGAGTCATAGACCATTCCTATACAAAAATACAAGTCTTTAAATTCCACATTTTTATCAATATAATCTCTCAATTCTGTCAACGCTTCCTCACCTCCAACATTCCGTAAAATAGCTTCTTGCTCGTTTAAGCGATTAGCTACCATAGTATTTCCGGGTATTTTTTTTGAATAGCCCAAACAATAATCAAGTCCCCAAAATCTATACAACTTTTTGCCCTCTTTTTTGTAGATTTCAA
>NZ_JBSIUU010000103.1:0-423 GCF_053654535.1 Helicobacter sp. T3_23-1056
CGTTTTATGTTCCCTAGATTCGTTAGATTTGTCCTGCAAATCATTGGCATTTATCGTTTGTGATTTGTGTGAATCTGCGCTAAATTCAGCTTTTGAATCCTTTGAATCTGCGCACGCCACAAATGCCGATATAAACGCCATAAAAAGCATTGTGCTTATTTTTTTCATTTTTTACTTCCTTATTTTTGTGATTTTTGCTAGATTTGCGTGAATCTTTGCTACGCGCCACAATCTATCTCTGCTGCTTCAAATCCGATGCAACGGGATTGCATATCTATCTCATCATTGTAATTTTTAAGTGGTGCGCCACAATTAAAATATCGTGTCTTATCTGCACCTTTTAAGATAACTACACCATTTGATTTAATGGTAAAGTCATATAATTTATCATTCATTTTTAGCAATCCATTATATTCACATTTG
>NZ_JBSIUU010000104.1:0-419 GCF_053654535.1 Helicobacter sp. T3_23-1056
ACATTCTTTGCAGTATTTTTTGATGATTTTTTTCACTTCGGTTTGATATTCAGGGGATTCATACATTTTTATGCAAACTTCTGCTAAACGACTAGGCTCATAGTCTTTAGCTTGAGATTTTCTAGCTTTTGTTACAAAATCTGCTATGTCTTGCAATGCGTCATCAAAATTATAATGCGTAAGCTGACAAAGCTGAGCTACAAATACCGAAGTAGAATCTTGCTTTTGTAGTGCATCAAATGATACACCAAAACATTTGCTTAACCCCAAAAATGCAAGTTTATCGCGCATAAAAATCTTTCTGCCACCTTTTAATCCCACAAACAATTCCATTCCTTTTTGTTTATATGTCGTTTTATCGTTTTTTGTTTCTATATCAATGTATTTTTTGCAACTTATAGAAGCGTTTTGAAAGACAG
>NZ_JBSIUU010000105.1:0-415 GCF_053654535.1 Helicobacter sp. T3_23-1056
GCAAATCTATCACGCGGAGGGTTTAGCACAGATTCTAATGCTTATGGGGGTTTTGGATACTATGAGCTAAACGGGGGATTTGGTGGAGTTGGGGGGTTTGGCAATGTAAGCGGGAATCTTACACGAGGGGGGTTTTAGCAATGAGTGTTTTTAGCAAAACAATAGAATCTATCATAAAATCTTTTGGCAAAGAAGCTGGCAAAGCTAGCAAAGAAGCTGGACAAAACGCCACAAAAAGCGCAAGCAAACAAGCCTTAGAATCTAGCCCAAAACCTCCAAAAGCTAGCAAATCCACGCACGCCACGCCACACACCCCCCAAGCCCAAAAATCCACAACAAATAACGCTATAATGCCAAATCAAAATCCACAAAGGCAAGATATGCAGGCAAATCCCAAAAATCCCTCCAAATCTAT
>NZ_JBSIUU010000106.1:0-413 GCF_053654535.1 Helicobacter sp. T3_23-1056
TTATACCCCACTTGTAGCCAAAATTGTCGCCCCACTTCATACACAGGCACTGCCGTAGTCCCAGCATTAGAGTAGCTAGCAGAGGCTATCATTAGATTTTGTGTGTTTAGCACATTTAGTATATCTACATTCATATATAGCGTATTGCCCTTATAAGCATTCACTTCAAACCCCACTCTCATATCCCAATTAAACGCCGCAGGCACGCGAAATTTCTCAAACGCAGCGGTAATACTTGGATATTGTGCTTTTAGTTCGCTCCATTTAGTCGTGTTCTGTCCTATGTTAGCCATCGCATCATAGCTACTTCGCAAGCGAAAAAAGTTATTGATAATCCACTTTGTGCGCGCGATAGAAAAACTCGTAGTCGTGCTTAGTCGTATCGTGTGCGGGCGAGCGAAGTTTGTCGCAGG
>NZ_JBSIUU010000107.1:0-406 GCF_053654535.1 Helicobacter sp. T3_23-1056
TGTATTGCGCTATTTATGATTTGGTCTTTTACGCTTACTTCGTTTATCACATTTGAAACATCAAATTCTTGTATGCAGTTTCTTAGCCAAGTGAATTTTTGTCCTAATTCCTCCATAATCGCAGTTATATGATAATCCTCTAGCGGTTCTTTAGAAATATAGCCCGAATATTGCCTATGCTCAAATCCCCTATCCTCAAAGAATTTTTTAATCATAGAATAAGGCAATCTTGTATCGGGGAATATATCTTTTAATTGATTAGTATCTAAATCAAAATTGATATATTTTATATATTTTTGCTCATTTTTGTCTATTCCCATATCCCATCTCCATATCTTTTAGCTGATTCCACGACATTTGTATAAGGCACTTCATTCATAAGCCATAGCCATTCTTTGATATTGCG
>NZ_JBSIUU010000108.1:0-403 GCF_053654535.1 Helicobacter sp. T3_23-1056
GTTGTTATATTTGTTAGCGTTGGTAGTGCTAACTCTATTTAGGATATTATCACTGCTTTGTGAGTTAAATCCTAAATACTGCACATTAGCGATAATGCCTGTGTAGATTTTAGTGGTATTTGGTAAAGATGAATTTAGCGGATTTGATGAGTTTGGATTTGATGAGTTTGAAGCAAATGAATTAGAGTGTGGATTGTTTGAGGCATTAGAATCTAATGAGACATTATTTGAGGGATTTAGAGAATCATTAGCGTTAAAATGCAGTGTGTTTGAATGTGTGCTTGAATGTATGTTTGATTTGCTAGAATCTAGTTTGCTAAGCGCATTTGGTGTTTTAGCTTTAGAGTGGGCAGAATCTAGCTCATTTGCTAATGCGTTGTTGTTTGGATATGGATTTGTGATG
>NZ_JBSIUU010000109.1:0-394 GCF_053654535.1 Helicobacter sp. T3_23-1056
TTTTACTAAAAAGGCAAAAAGGGGATAAAAAAATGAAAATATCCAACAAATGCAAAGTGTGTGGCGAAAATGTCAATATCTTTAACGCAGAACAAGAAGTGTCGTATGGGGATTGGTCAGATGACAATGAAAGGGACAGGTTGCGAGGCTTTAGCATAGTAATATGCCCGATATGCAAGACAAAATACAAAACAAAACCCATAAACAAAACACATATGACTATTATGTCGATAGCTTTTGGCGTCATAGCTGTGCTTTGTCATATCTTTTTTGATGTAGGCTCTTTGGTGGCGTTTTTTGGGATTTTTGTGGGCGGAAGCATTGTTGGCTATATCATATTAGATGGTCTTGATAGCACTTTTGAGCAAGTCATAGAAAATGATGAGGCTAATAA
>NZ_JBSIUU010000110.1:0-404 GCF_053654535.1 Helicobacter sp. T3_23-1056
GATACAAATACATAATGCCGACTGCTACCCCCACATAGCCAAAATCCCCTCCGATAGCGTGGTTTTAATCATAACCGACCCGCCTTATTTGCTAAGTGGTTTAAGCGGAGGATTTGCCAAAGAGGCAGGGGGAGGCAACTACGCAAAGCTAATAAAACAACACGAAACACTAGGCAAAGGCTTTGATTTTAGTTTGCTAAATGAATTTGAGAGAATCCAGCCTACGCTAAATGCGTATATTTTTTGCAACAAAAAGCTACTAGAAAAGCTACTTATTTTTTATGCAAACAAAGAGGACATAGACACCGACATTTTGATTTGGCATAAGCCAAACGCACGCCCACAGCCTAGAAATCGCTATGATTTTGATATAGAATTTATCCTCTTTTTGCAAGGCAATCCTC
>NZ_JBSIUU010000111.1:0-383 GCF_053654535.1 Helicobacter sp. T3_23-1056
CTAAAGGTAGCAAAGCAGTCAATTAAGGCATTGGGGTGAAAGTTTAGGTTGTTTGGATTTTGGTTTGAGTGATTGCTTGGGTAGTTATTTAAGT
Organism: Helicobacter sp. T3_23-1056; assembly: GCF_053654535.1. Lineage (NCBI taxonomy): Bacteria > Pseudomonadati > Campylobacterota > Epsilonproteobacteria > Campylobacterales > Helicobacteraceae > Helicobacter > Helicobacter sp. T3_23-1056. Next base: position 95 of record NZ_JBSIUU010000111.1, read on the forward strand.
GAATGTTATTTGTGTGGGTTTGGTTGATTGAGTGATTACTAGCGTAGTGGGTTTGGCTATTGTTGGTGTTAAAGATATGGTTTGGATTATTTGTTATGTTGTTTTTATGTGGGCTATTAGAGTATTTGTTTGTGCTATGTGCGTTAAAAGCGTTGTTAGCGTTAAACGCATTGCTAGCGTTAAATTCGCTAAATGGGTGAGAGGATAGATGTTCAATATAGCCCTCGCAGTGAATCTCAAATAATGATGACAAACTCTCTTTTATGTAGGCTTTGGTTATGTTAAAGGT
>NZ_JBSIUU010000112.1:0-377 GCF_053654535.1 Helicobacter sp. T3_23-1056
ACAAATCTATCACGCGGAGGGTTTAGCGCAGAATCTACTTATGGGGATTTTGGATACTATGAGATAAACGGGGGATTTGGTGGTTTTGGGGGGTTTGGCAATGTAAGCGGGAATCTTACACGCGGGGGGTTTTAGGCAATGAGTGTTTTTAGCAAGGCAATAGAATCTATCCTAAAATCTTTTGGCAAAGAGGCTAGTAAAGCTAGTAAAGAGGCTGGACAAAACGCCACAAGAAGCACAAGCAAACAAGCCTTAGAATCTAGCACGCCACACGCCACGCAAGCCCAAAAATCCACAACAAATAACGCTATAATGCCAAATCAAAATCCACAAAGGCAAGATATGCAGGCAAATCCCAAAAATCCCTCCAAATCTAC
>NZ_JBSIUU010000113.1:0-358 GCF_053654535.1 Helicobacter sp. T3_23-1056
GCTTTTATGATGACAGAATCGCCTTTAGCTGTGATAGTAGTATCGCCTACTTGGTGAATTATTTGATTTTGCGCTTGGCTAGATATATCGCTTTGTGCTATCACACTCACATTATCGCTTAATATCGTGCTATTGATTTTAGCGTTTAAAGATATAGATTCTGTTGTGTGTAAATGAATATTATTTTGAGATTCTAATATGGTTTCGCCCTGTGTTGTTATTTGCAAATCTTTAGTGGTTTGTATATTGTTGTAGCCTTGCACGATTTGTGTAGAATTATCATTTATTGTTTCAAGTTTATAACGGTCTATATGAGTTTCACTTTTCCCCCTAACCTCCACACTCTTATCCCCACCTA
>NZ_JBSIUU010000114.1:0-347 GCF_053654535.1 Helicobacter sp. T3_23-1056
AGAATCTTTAGCATTAGGGTGGCGTATAGTATGTATGAATATATGCTAATTATCCCTAAAAAGATTCCAAAGTTTATCTCTAAAATGCTAAAAGAAAAACGAAATAATGATGAGATAAAATATGGCTATGGTAGGTTTATGGATTTGCAAAGGGATTATGTAAGGGATATAGATGAGAGCAAAGAAAATGAAGTGAGGCTAAATATACAGGGCAAAATCTTATTAGCCCCTAGTGGAATGGAGCGAATAAGAGTGGTGGTTAGGTAGAAAAGATAAAATCAAATCGCGTGGGATTAAGCGATAAGGAATAAAGTTTAAGGTCGTTGGGTATAATGCAAAGTAATCGC
>NZ_JBSIUU010000115.1:0-344 GCF_053654535.1 Helicobacter sp. T3_23-1056
TATCACGCTTAAAACGCGTTTGAAGTCTTGCTTTGCAGTCTTTGCTTTACACAGCAAAAAGGGCTAATGAAGCGTTTTGCTTGTTTTTTGCGTTTAGATTCTAGCTAGCTTAAGCCTTTTGGGCTACCTCTTGCTTAAAAATACAATGCTTAATGCTAATTTGAATAAAATTAACATTTTGGCATTTTTCACATACCACACGGGCGACTTGCACCTGCGAATGCACATCATACAAATCCAAAGCCCAATCCCTTGCAAACTCTAGCTTGGCGTTGTCATTTGGCGCATAGCACCTTTCACAAATATAAGATATTATCATCACTCCCCCTTTTTTTGGGCTTTTA
>NZ_JBSIUU010000116.1:0-334 GCF_053654535.1 Helicobacter sp. T3_23-1056
CATTATTATGAGCGATTCTAAAGATAAAGTCTAAATCTGATTCATTATATTGCGTGATTAGCTCTTCTTTAGGATAAGGAAAGCTAATATGAGAGAAATCAATATGTTTATGCAATAGATTTTCATAAAATCTTAGTGTGGCTTGCAAGGCTTCTATGGGGGTTTTATGTGTGTAGATTCTATATGCTTTATTTAGTGAAGCCCTAAAGAGTGGGGAAGTAATGCTAAAGGTAAAGAAATGCTTGTTGTTAGGGTTTTGCAGAGTGTTTGTGGTGTTGTTGTGTATATCGTTATATGTGGAGTTATTGTTTGTGGTGTTGGTGTTGTTGTTGCC
>NZ_JBSIUU010000117.1:0-304 GCF_053654535.1 Helicobacter sp. T3_23-1056
TCCGCCTGCGTATTCCATAGCCTGTGAGCTACCAAAATCTACATAGCTATATGTCGCGTAAGGAAGCGCGAAAAATCGCCAATCCCTACGCCCAGTGTATGGGATAAATATCGCATCTAGTTGGTCTATCAATTCAAAATTATTATAGCCCTTATCTAGATTCTGTCCTTTAGACTGCTCTAGTGTTAGCTTTGCTAGCTTTTCGCGCACTTTATCGACTTTTTTGGTATTTTTGCGCGTGGTTTTGGAGAATTTAGAGCTACGATTTGTAAGGCGAGACATATCGTATTGAAGCAAGCGTAGC
>NZ_JBSIUU010000118.1:0-304 GCF_053654535.1 Helicobacter sp. T3_23-1056
GCCACCTGCGTATTCCATAGCCTGTGAGCTACCAAAATCTACATAGCTATATGTCGCGTAAGGAAGCGCAAAAAATCGCCAATCCCTACGCCCAGTGTATGGGATAAATATCGCATCTAGTTGGTCTATCAATTCAAAATTATTATAGCCCTTATCTAGATTCTGTCCTTTAGACTGCTCTAGGGTTAGCTTTGCTAGCTTTTCGCGCACTTTATCGACTTTTTTGGTATTTTTGCGCGTGGTTTTTGAGAATTTGCTAGAGCGATTTGTAAGACGGCTCATATCGTATTGCAATAGACGAAGT